>JAUTWX010000133.1 GCA_030838385.1 Acidobacteriaceae bacterium | reverse complement strand
CCGTAATCGTTGAGCGCGTTGAAGGTATACGGCGCCACGTCGATGGTGTCGGCAGCACTGGTCTGCAATAGCTCCTGCTGGTTGTACCAGGGCACCACCGCCCAGCCGTTCATGATCAGGTCGAACTTCGACGCGTCATACTCCGGCGCCTGCCTCGCCGCTGTGAATACATCCTGCGCGCGCTGACCGTTTCCTACTGGATCGTTTATGGTCTCGCCGGGAAACGATCCGGTGTTCCAGTTCTCGTTGCCGAGTTCCAGATGGATCACCGGAAAAACCGAGGTCCACGGTGCAGACTGGCCGAGCGATGCGCGCATGGCGCCGTACTTGGTCGATGCATCGCCATTCAGGAACTGGATCAGGTTCTGCATCTCCGTGTTGGAAACAGCATTCGGCACTGTGAACCACGGTTCGGCATCGATCGCGTGGCACAACTCAAGAAACTCCTCCAGCCCGATCGGAATATCGTCCTGCTCCGCAGAGTTCTGGCTGTAGCCGGCGCGCTGCCGCGCGAATGGCACCGCGATCATGTTGTCGATGGTGCTGCCGAAGTCCGTGCCGTTGTCCATGTAGCGCAGCACGCCGGGATGCAGCTCGCGCAGACGATCCACCACCGCATTGCGGAACGGCGTGGGATTGTCCGATGCCGCCTCCTCCGTCAACGCAGCGTCGTCCAGCAGAGCCGAGCCACCGCTGATCGCGAACGTCACACCGGCGACCCCAACATACGAACCGTCCTCGCTGGCCTGGAAGGAGAAGGTGTAATCGTGCCACTGGTTGGTCAACGAAACGTTCTGATTCAGATACGTAGCAGTGCCGTGCTTCGGACCACTCTGGCGAGAGACATTGACAGACAACGAATTCGATCCGCCCAGGCCCTTCGCGCGGAAGGTCAGCGTGTAGGTGCCGTTCATTTGCAGGAACGATCGCCCGTTCATGGTGTCGAAGAACGATGCGACGCTCGCGCTCTGCCCGGAGCTGGTCGCATTCATCTGCAGCGCCTGCTTGCCCGGCGAGTTCGGCGACAGATCACTCGTATCGGCAGTCAGAGTAGCGCCGCCCGAGGTGCTTGGCCACCAGCCTGCCTGCGGGTTGCCGCGAATCGTCGCCTGCACCACGTAGTAGTCGCCCGCCGTCGGAGCGTGCGCCAGGCCGCTCATGTGGAGCAGCGTGCTGATGTTGGAGTTCGCGTTGGCAATGTCCAGGCTACTGATGGTTCCCGTGAGTCCCTTCGACGCGCCGGTGATGAATCGCACGGTCGCGCCCTGCAGAAAGTTCGCCGGCCAGGACGACCATGGATCGTCTGCGTAGCATCCATCGCCGACAACTGTCTTGCATTTCAGGACCGAGCGCCAGATCTCGCCTTCAAATCCCGGATTGCGGAAGATCACATTCCGCAGCATCTGGCCGGAGTCGTAGAACGACTGGCCGCTGAGATTGATCCCGAGTCGTTTCGCGTTTGGTGTTTTAACCGTCGTGCTGACGTTGATGTCCGTCACGCTACCGGCTTGCGCGGATGCGGCGGTCGTATTGCCGCTGAGTCCCGCGAGGAAGAGCAGGCCCAGGCCCACCATGTAAAAAAGAGAAGAAGAAGAAAACTGATAGAGAATGGAGGCCCAAATGGACCGAAGGTGATTCTTCACTAATAACTCCCGGATATCTGTTAAATACCTTCGTAAGTGAGACAAACACTGCAGCATGGGGCCCGCAGAGATCCGACTCACACAACGACACACACACTTAACAGAAAAAAAGGGAATTCCTTCCCAAGCACGCGCAAAGGGACTGCACTCTTTACACACCCGCCCGGATACTTGTCGAGGGCGGGATTTCTGAGGTCTAGTCGGTTGAATTGAACGCTAGCCTACAGGCAACTTCTTCGGATTGCTAGTGCGACATTAGGTAATTTCAGTAACAAGCGCACTTTCACTGACGGGGCATCTCATCCCCCAAAGGTGGGAGAGACATCCGAAATGCAGCATGCCTCGAAAAGACATAAGCTTGTCCCAGTCCAGCACAAAGGTTGATCAGCACGTGAATGCCCGAGAGCGCGAGCCAACGGAGAGCGGACGCCGCCTTGGCTACTTGCTCAGCCGCTACCCGGCCGTCTCCCATACGTTTTTTCTTCAGGAAATACGCGGCCTGCGCGAGCTCGGCTTCGACATTGCGACGGCCTCTGTCAACGCTCCCGATCGCGCGCACCATCAGCTCACGGCTGCAGAGGCAGAGGAGGCAGCGACCACCTTCTACCTGAAGCCGATGCCGCGCGCTCACGCGATGCTTCATCTGCTCCGCATAGTGTGCGCCTCGCCTGCATCTGTCTTCCGCGCACTTCGCGCCGCGCTGCAGCTGCAGCCGTCTTCGTTTCGCCAGCGGCTGTTCTCGTTGTTTTATGTGGCCGAGGCAATCCTGCTCTGCGACTGGATCCGCCGCCGCTGCATCACGCATCTGCATGTGCACTTCGGCGGCGCTGTCGCAACCGTAGGACTCATTGCCGCGGCAGCGGCGCGCATTCCCTACTCGCTCACCATCCACGGCCCGGATGAATTCTTCGACGAGCTGGGCACGCATCTGCGGCAGAAGCTCGAGAACGCCGCCTTCGTCATCGCCATCAGTCATTACTGCCGCAGCCAGATCATGCGCATCGCATCTCCGTCATCCTGGGATCGCTTCGAGACGGTGCGGCTCGGCATTCGGCCCGAACTGCTGCCGAAACGCGTCGCCGGCAATGCTGCTGCGCCGCTCCAGCTCGTCATGGTTGGACGTCTCGTGCCAACCAAGGGCCCACTCCTTTTGCTGCAGGCGGTCGAGCAGCTCCGCAGCCAGGGCGTCTCCGTCGCCCTTACGCTCATCGGGGATGGCCCGGAGCGCGGCGACCTTGAGGACTTCATCCGCCAATACGCGCTGACCGATATCGTAACGCTCACCGGCGCACTCAATCACGATGAGACACTCCAGCATCTCGCTGCCGCCGATCTCTTCGTACTGGCGAGCTTCGCCGAAGGCATCCCGGTCGCTCTGATGGAGGCCATGGCCGTGGGCGTTCCCTGCATCAGCACCTACATCGCGGGCATCCCGGAGCTGATCGATCACGATCGCGATGGCATCCTGGTGCCGGCCGGCTCGGTCGAGGACTTGACCAGAGCCATCCTGCGCCTCGCGCGCGACCCCGCGTTGCGCCAGCGCTTCGCCGAAGCCGCGCGCGCACACGTTCTGCGCGAGTACCATTTGCCGGAGAACCTGAAGCTGCTGGCGGCCACGCTGAACCGCCGCATATCCCAATCGAAATCAAGGACCGAGGGATCATGACCGATCCAGCGCAGCCCTCCCCTCCGCCACACACATACGATGTCTCGGTCGTCATCGTCTCCTTCAACACTCGAGAGGTATTGCGCGAATGCCTGCAGGCGCTCGCGCGCGAATCTGCCGGACTGCGTGTGCAGACCATCGTGGTGGACAACGGCTCGCACGACGGCTCGACCGAGATGCTCCGCGCGGATTTTCCCGCAGTCGAGCTCATCGTGAGCCCGGAGAACCTGGGCTTCGGCCGCGCGAACAATCTGGCCTTCGAGAGCGCGCGCGGCCGCTACATCGTCCTACTGAATTCTGATGCATTCCTCACGCCGGGTGCCCTGCGGCTCTCCGTCGAGCACATGGACGCCGATCCAAACGTCGGCCTCGGCGGTGGCCGTCTTGTGGGGCGCGATGGAAGCTGGCAGCCCTCCGCGCGCCGCTTTCCCACCCTCACCACCGATGTCTTCGTCTATAGCGGCCTCGCGGATCGCCATGCGCACTCGCGCATCTTCGGCTGTTACAACCGCACTTGGGCCGACCCGATGCAGCCGGCGAAGGTGGACTGGGTGCCAGGCGCCTATTCCATCGTCCGCACAGAAGCCTTGGCGGCGGCCCAGCCCTTCGATCCCCGTTTCTTTCTGTATTACGAGGAAGTCGATCTCTGCCGCCGCATCAAAGACGCCGGCTACACCGTCTGGTACTGGCCCGATATCGTTGTCATTCACGTCGGCGGAGAATCGTCGCGACAGCTCCAAACGATCCAGATGTCCCGCTCCGGCGCGCAGCTCACGTTGTGGCGCATGCGCAGCGCTTTGCTCTACTACCGCAAGCACCACGGGCTCTCCAGCCTCGGGGCACGTTTTCTTGAGGTGGCATGGAACCGCTTCCGCGCCCTGCGGCGTAGTCGCAGCAGCGATCCGGAGCGACGCCGCGAGGCGGCATACTTTCAGGCCCAAGCCGACCTCATGGAGCAGGCGTGGAAGGAGACGCGCGGCGGCCGCGCCTCGCCTCCACAGCCCTGGTGATGGAACGTAGTGATTTGCTGCGACCGAACGGTTTTTCCCGCGGGAATGCCTCAGCATCCCTCCCCCGAAGTTGCTCATCTTATGAAGAACACCCAGAGGAGATTTCTTTCATGGCGACCACGAGCTTCGCAGGCGCGCCCGCTAGTCCCGCCAGCGGCCCGTCCATCTTCGAGCCCACGAACGCCGGGTCCACGGAACAGTTTCGCGCCAGCTACGACGCCAAACCCTTTGAGTTTCATCACGGCCTGACGACCAGTAATCCGCTCTTCAATCTGGCTGCGATCCGCCGCCTACTCGATGTACCGGAGGTGAAAAACTCCATCGCCTATGACGCGACTGACGTTCGTGTCGATCAGCGCTGGGAGACCATTTCCAAGATCAAGCCGCCCATTGAAGAGGTCTTCGACCAGATTGCAACCTCACGCGGCTGGATCATGATGCGCTTTGTCCACCGCGTGCCGGAGTATCGCGCGATTCTCGATGCCTGTCTGAACGAAGTGCGCCGCCTCAGCGGCCACGACATCAACCAGGACGAGAAGAGCCGCGAAGCCATTATCTTCGTCACCTCTCCGAATCGCGTGACCCCCTACCACATCGACCGCGAGTGCAACTTCCTCATGCAGGTGATGGGCGAGAAGGTCATCAACGTCTTCGATCGCAATGACAAAGAAGTCGTCACCGAGCGCGAACTGGAGACCTACTGGTCCAAGGACAACAACGCCGGTGTGTACAAGCCCCAGTTCCAGGACCGCGCCTTCGTCCGCACCATGCGGCCCGGCACCGGTGTCCACATTCCGGTGAACTTCCCGCACTGGGTGCGGAACCTGGACAATGTCTCGATTTCGCTCAGCATCAGTTACCAATACAAGGACTGGAAGCGGAAGAACGTCTATCAGGCAAATTACTATTTGCGGAAGATGGGCTTGAACCCCACGCCTCCCGGACAGTCCCCGGTGCTCGACTACACCAAGCGCGTCGTCATAGAAGCGGTGCTGCGCACCAAGCGCATCATCAAGCCGAAGAAGTAAAAAAGGGAGCCCGCAAGCTCCCCACTGCGCGTTCAACGCCCTTCAGGCCAAGTCCTCAGACCATTGCAGCCTGTTCTTCATAAGTCATACGCCGGTCGGTTCGCTGCAGCAGGTGCCGCTCCAGCCGGCGCGCCGTGTAAGCCGAGCCGTACGCAAATCGCATCATGGGACCGAAGGTCAGTGCTGACGAGATGCCCACCGAAGTAGAGCCCCGGCACGCTGCTCTCAAAATAGCTGGAGAGCACCGGCATGTGCTCGACTGCGCGAATCTGCCGCCGCAGCTCCTCGCCGAGAAAGGGCAACCGCCGCAGGTCCACCTGGTAGCCGGTAGCCGCGATCACATGATCGAACTCGACCTGCTCGACGACGCCGTTCTCCCGCCCCAGTGCCAAAAGCACACGCTCCTCGCGCATCTCTGCACCCCGCAGCGTCACGCCGGAGAGCACCGTCACCTTGCCTTCCACCCGCTCGCGCATGGGCCAGCCGCCGGAGGGGCCAAGCAGCCGGCGCAGCAGATCAAGCCGCAGCCGCAGCGGCAGCAGCCGGAACCAGTGCGGGAACTCCGTCAACAGCCGAGACTTCCATCCGGGACCCAGTCCTGACCCGGGCCGACGCAGCTTCTCCCACAGACTCCGCTCTCGATCCTTCGGCCTGTCATGGAACTTCAGCGCGCCGCGCCGGGAGAGGATCGTCACCGTCGCGCCGGCCTCGTGCAGAAGCGCCGAAAGATCGATGGCCGAGGCGCCGCTGCCCACCACCGCGACATTCTTCCCGGCAAACTTCGCCGGCTGCCGCACCTCGCACGAATGGCTCAGCCCCCCAACTGTCAACCCGCTCGTCGAGTCGCCAAGCAAGCCGGCCAGGGCAGCCGGAATATGCGCATAGTGCGAAATGCCGACCGCCAGAACGACCTTGTGGGCCACGAAGGTTTCGCCCGTATCCAACGTCAGAAGAAACTTGCCGTCGGCCCGCTCCAGGCTCACCAGCTTCGCGTCCTCCACCTCCGGGACCATGCGGCGCTGGAACTCGACTCCATAGCTGGCGAACGTGGAAAGCTCCACCGGTATGCAGGTAGCGTGATACGGAAGCTGCCTCTCCTCGCAGTAATGGTGCAAGCGGAACTCTCCCTGTGGATCGGAGAGATCGCTGGCGAAGCCGTCGCTTTTTAATAACATGCCTTTCGGCATCTGCTGCTGCCAGGTCTCCATCACCCGGCCAATGATGCGAAAAGGCAGACCGGCAACGCGTATATGAGCGGCCAGGGAGAGTCCGTAGGGACCTGCACCGACAATGGCGATTTCCGTGCGCTGCATGTCGCGGCTTGCGTTCTCTGATCCGGCAATCATCCCAGCCCTCCCAGTCTGACCGGAGCGGCCGGCGATCTCCAGGAAAAGCGGAAAAACCGGTAAAACCAGGGTTCATTCCATGGGTTACGTCTGGGGGGCAGAAACATCTAAGCATCTTGGATGACAGTTGGATGAGCGTGGCTAGCTTTGATGTGATGCGACGCTGGTTCCACGGACTGGCATGTACTCTGGCATTTGCCATGCTTGCGTCCAGCCCCACCCCAGGGCCCCGGAATCCGTATTCGGAGCCAATATGTGGAACGCCCTAGAACCCGGTGCACAGCCACATCTGCTGCTGCTCGCCACCCAGCCCTGGCCTGCCGGCGCGCGACTGGGGCTGGCGCTGCGGGCGGTCGGCTTCTGCGTCAGCATCTGGTGTCCGTATGGCCATCCTCTCCTGCTCACCGGCGCCGCGGACCGGCATTACCCCTATGGGACCTTCGAGACGGTGGAATCGCTGGAGACGGCCGTCATTGCCGCAAATCCGCATCTGATCGTTCCCTGCGACGACCTGGCTACTTTCCGGCTGCAACAGCTTGCCGAGCGCGCCCTGACCCACCCACACGTCCAGACCCACCCTCATCTCGATCGGGTGCTCGGCATCATTGAGCAATCGCTGGGAGCGCCAGCGGATCTGAATCGACTCACCTCTCGCACCCACGTCCTGGCAGCCGCGGCCGCGGGAGGTGTGGCCGTGCCAGCAAGCGCTCGCATCGCCTCTTCTGCCGATCTCCGAGCCTGGTTCAGCGCGCATGGATTTCCGGCTTATCTCAAGGCCGACGGCACCTCGGGCGGCATCGGCGTGCGTCCGGTACATACCTATCAGAAGGCTGAGGCCGCCTTCCGCACACTCGATGCGCCACCCCCTACCCTGCGCGCCCTCAAGCGGCTGGCCATCGACCGCGACCCCACCCTGATGGGACCGCTGGTCCGCCGCCAGCGTCCTGCCATCAGCGTGCAGCGTACCGTCGCCGGTACAGAGGCCACCAGCGCCATCTTCTGCTGGCAGGGCGAGGTGCTGGCCAGCATCAGCGTTCAGGTGCTGGCCACGCGCTACGAGCGCGGTCCCTCCACGGTCGTTCGCCGGTTTCACAACGCTGCGATGGATCGCGCGGCGGAGGTCCTTGCCTCGCGGCTCAGGCTCTCCGGCTTCTATGGACTCGACTTCGTTTTGGATGAGCAGACCGGCACCTCGTGGCTGATCGAGATGAACAGCCGCGCCACCCAGATTGCCCATCTGGCGCTCGGCCCGGATCACGATCTAGCCGCGGCTGCATTCGCCGCCATCACCGGCGTTCCGGTGCACCCACGCCCCGTGGTGACAACGGAGCAGACCATCGCGCTGTTTCCGCAGGAATGGCAGCGTGACCCGGCGAGCCCTTTGATCGCAGGCGCATACCATGATGTGCCTTGGGACGCTCCCGCGCTGGTCCGCGCCTACGTCAATCAGCGTCCCGGCTGGCGTCGTCTGCTGACCCAGCAGTACTGGCGGGAGCGCCGCCAGAGAAAGCCGGATTTCGACCCACCCGCTCCCTCCGCGACCGCACCCCGCCTGCCATAGGTCAGGGATGAGGATCAAAAGGGATGTCATCCTGAGCGAAGCGAAGGACCTGCAGTCCACCCGCGGCGCCACCACAACGGGTGCCCCATCCTGAGCAAAGCGAAGGGTGGGAGACACTCATCCCCGCAAACCAGCAGAGCCCCGATCCTCAAAGCCCCAGTCCACCATCCACGCTCAACACCTGTCCGGTGATAAACCGCGGACCGGTTGCGAAAAAGAGCACCGCCGCTGCTACATCTTCCGGCGTTCCGTTGCGGCGCATGGGCGTCTTCTCAACGAAATGCTCGTACCCGGGATCGACCTCTCCGTTCACAATCATCCCCGGCGCCACGCAGTTCACGGTGATCTCCGGCGCCCACGCCTTTGCCATCGTCTTGGTTAGCATGTGCAGCGCCGCCTTGGAGACGCAGTAGTGCCCATGCGTCGCCCACGGGTGCAACCCGCCGAGCGAGCCGATGTTCACAATGCGGCCCTGGCGCTGCTTCAGCTCGGCATGGGCCGCCTGTGCCATCAGGAACGGCCCACGCGTGTTTGTGTTCAGCATGGCGTCCCACTGCTCGAGCGTGATCGATTCCAGCGGGAGCGTCTCGAACATCCCCGCATTGTTCACCAGCACATCGATCTGTCCCAGCTCGCGAATTGTGGCATTGACCGCATCCCGCACGCACGCCGGATCGCCAAGATCGCAATACACCGCAGCTGCTCGTACGCGATGCCTGCGGATCGCATCCACGGTAGCCAGTGCATCCGCATCCGAATTCCGATAGGTGATCGCTACATCCGCGCCTTGCTCGGCCAGCGCCAGCGCCAGGCTGCGCCCAATCCGCTTCGCCGCGCCCGTCACCAGCGCGGTCTTTCCCTTCAGTGATTGCATATTTCGATTCTATCGACCTGACGCAGAAGGGCTCATCGCGATACCGACCCGCGAGTCCGCGCAGCCGTAATAGAGCAGCCAGTGATCGTGGAACCACACCAGCCCTTCGGCAAAGGTTGTGCCGGCGGCATACTGCCCGATCTTCTCCCAGGGCAGCTTCGGCTCGAAGAACGGCTTCTCTGTCCGAGCCAGCAGCTTCGCCGGATCATGCGCCGCAAACAGCGCCTGCCCCACGGAATATGTCCCCGCAGCCAGCGCCGGATCGCGATCTGCTCTAGCAGAATTTTTCCCGTTGTACAGCAGCAGAATCCCATTCTTCGTCAGCACCGGCGGTGGACCCACCTCGGGCAGCCCGCTGTCAAACTTGCCCGAACGCGCGCGCATCAGCACCTTGGGCTGGCCATCCGCGCCTTCCACCGGCGCCCAGTGGACCAGGTCCTCCGATGTCGCCAGATGGATCTCACCCTCGCCCCAGTACATCCAGTAGTGCCCATCGATCTTTGCGGCGATGCACCGCGCTTTCGTCACACATTCGGTGACGATTCCGGCTGACTTGTACTTCAGTCCGCCATACTTGCCCATCCCAAAGGCCGGTCCGTGCTTGGTCCAAGTATGCAAATCGGTTGAGGCTGCAATGCCCACGCGATACGTCTCACGGTTCCACTGCGTGTAGGTGATGACATAGCCACCATCGGGTGTCTCGACGATGCGAGGATCCTCCGTGCCGCCCGGCCACTCCCGCGCCTGCTCGCTATCCTTCGTGGGATAAAAGACCGGTGTCGCCTCACGCGTGAAGTGCACGCCATCCTCGCTGACCGCGAGCCCCAGCCGCGAGGTATGCATCCCGATCTGCATCGTGCCGCTGTCGTCTTCTGCACGGTAGAGCACGTAGACCTTCCCCTCGCGCACCACCGCCGCCGGATTGAAGGTATGCAGCGCCTCCCAGTTCACCGGCTTGCCGAGAATCGGATCGGTGAAGACCGACGCCGGTTGCGCCGTGATCACCGGTTGTGCATTCTCCGGCCGCGTAAACGGCCCCAGCATCCACGCGGTCGTCTTGGTCGTCGCTGCAGGCGCTTTCGGTTGTGTTTTGCTGTGCTGAGCATGGTTGGGGAAGCCGGCGGCCAGCAGAAACCAGGCCACGCAGAGTGCAGTCCATCGCATCGCAGCACTCTACCAGCACCTGTCCCCCATTCGCTTGACGCCGCCTGTTCGCCGGACTAATCTAACTCTAGAGGCGAACAAATGGCGAAACTACAGGCCACCTCTCTACCGCTCTTCCCGGAACTCCCGCCGCCGTCAGTGCCCGGCATCGCCCGCATGGCGGCCGACGCTGCGGAGGTCGACCAGGGCCATCTGGTCGAGTTCCGCTCCCTCCCCGTGCGCTCCATCCTCAACCGCGTCGTCTCCCGCCGCGGCCTGCGCTTTGCCTGGGGCATCAATCCGTACCGCGGCTGCGAATTTGCCTGCCGCTACTGCTACGCGCGCTATAGCCACGAGTTCATGGAGCTGCGCAACCCGACCGACTTCGAGCGGAAGATCTTCGTCAAGGACAACGCCGCATGGCTGCTCCGCCAGGAGCTGCGCCAGGTGCGCCCCGGCGAGGAGATCGCCATCGGCACCGCCACCGATCCCTATCAGCCGATCGAGCGCCGCCTGCGCATCACCCAGAGCCTGCTGGCCGTCTTCGCTGAGCAGCGCGGTCTCACGATCGGCATCGTCACCAAATCGGCCCTGATCGCGCGCGATCTCCGTTACCTCTGCCAGATCGCCGGCAACAACGACCTGACCATCCACATGACCATCACCACGCCGGATGCCGCTCTCGCCCGCCTGCTCGAGCCGCGCGCCCCACGTCCCGACATCCGCTTCGCCACCGTCCGCCGTCTGCGCGAGGCCGGCCTGCGAGTGGGTGTGATGTGCGCGCCGCTACTGCCCGGCATCACCGATACCGGTCCGGCGCTGAACCGCATGGCTGAGCTCTCGCGCCAGGCCCGCGCCTGCTTCCTGCACGCGAATCCGCTCTTCCTGAAGCCCTGCTCGAAGGAGACCTACCTGGCCTTCATCCGCGAGCACTTCCCCGCACTCGAGCCGATGTACCGCATCCGCTACGAGAGCGCCGCCTTCGTCCCCAAGGCCTACGCCGAGCGCTGCCGCGAGCTGCTGCGCGCCGCCTGCAAAAAGCATGGCCTTAACCAGCGAAGCCCTGACTCCCTAAGTTCTGACACGCTGTTCAACCGCAACATCGGCATCCCGCCATCTATGCGCGAGCAGGAGAGCCAGCTCTTCCCCGTCTCCGCACTCGCGGCCGTACCGCGCAAGCCGCCAGCAAGAGAGCTTCTAGCCTCTAGCCGCTAGCTCCTAACTGAGGACGCGCGCGACACAGATTTCCAGCGCGAGAAGATGCGCGTCATTCAGCGAAATCAGCTAGGAACTAGGAGCTAGAAGCTCAGCGAGTGACGATCACTTCGTAGAGATTGTCTTTGGCGAGGAAAAACTTGCAGCCATTGAAGCGATCGAAGATCTTCTCGATGCTGCGATTGGTGGAAGCGCGACGAATCGGGAAGGGCGCGCTCTCCTGCATGTCGATGGCGTCCGTCTCGCTCAGGTGATAGCGGCAGTAGGCGGTGTTCTCCCCCGTCTGCTTATTGTGGAAGAGCGCCAGCACCTTGCCGCCCGGCCGCATGCAGGATCGCAGCCGGTCCACGGTAGGCTGCACCAGCGGCTCTGGAAGATAGTCGAGCGTGGTCCACAGCAGCACGGCATCGAACTCGCGGCCGGTAAAGTTCAGATTGTGCTCTAGAAACCCTGCTACATCGAAGACCGGGTCGTCGCCGTCTTCCGGCTTCTTCATCCACTCCGGTTTCTGCGCCTCCGGCACTAGGTCAGCCATGTAGACGCTATGGCCCGCATTCGTCAGCAGGTTGATGTTGGTCGGCGAGGTGGGGCCGATGTCCAGGATGTACAGGCCGCTCTCGGTGAGCAGTTGCTTCTTGAGATTCGCCCAGCCGCTGGAATGCCGCGCGATGCGCGGACCGGTCAACACAGTCGGCGAGCTTGACTGCGCCTCTTCCCTGGATTTCTGAAACGGGTTCCTGAACACGTGTGATCGGCGTCCCCAACGCCACTTGCTGCGGGCTTCGCGGTCCTGCCGCGCTTATCGCTTCTCCGGCTGCTGCAGGCCCTTTTGTGCGGCGTTCTGCACCAGATCGACCTTGCCTTTGAAGTTTGCGTTCTCTTCGATCGACAGGCGCGCTGCCGTAAGATCGCCCGTCAGCGTCGAGCCCTGGCGCAACTCCACCTTGCCCGACGCGCGCACGTCGCCCTGCAGTGTTCCCACCACAACTACATCGCGCGCGGAGACATTCGCCGACACCTTGGCGTTCTGCCCGATGGTCAGCCGGCTATCGTTGAGCGTGATCGTCCCCTCAACCACGCCGTCCACTACCAAATCTTCGCTGCCATTCACCTCGCCGCGGATCTGGACCGATTTGCCGATTACCGCTGCGCCGGACTCGCCTGCCGCCATATATCTGGTCTCCTGAAGAGTTCGCACCGCACTCGCGCGGCGTCAAGTTCTTGAGCGAACTATACGCAACACGCCAACTGCGCCGCAACCCTTCGCGCGCTCGCGCTGTCTAACCAAAAGGATTCACGGAACCTCAGAACAAGTCGCGCTGTCCTCTCGACCTACCCTGAGCGCCGCGAAGCGGTAGTGCAGAGATCTGCTTTTCTCCCGCTGCATCTAGGCTCGTACTTGTTCAGAGCATCCCTCAACCGCGGACTGCTACCCTTAACACCAAGGGCTGGTAAGGCTCGCGGCGTACTGGTTGGTTAAAGATGCAGCCCTGCTCTCAGGAGATCATGCTTGTCTGGAATCGGTTCCTTTCGCTGGATTCCCCTCGTTCTGCCCGCAATTCTCGTCGCCTCATTCTCCACGAACCTGCTTGCGCAGGAGCCGCCCGAGGACCCCGTAGCGCTGGTCCGCGCCGCATCCTGGAATGAGCTCCACGCCACCAACAGCACTCATCCCTTCCGCTTCCGGCTGCGCAAGCAGGACGAAAACGGCAGCACCACCAAGGAGATCGTCGAAACCAAAGACGGGGACGTCGCGCGCCTGATCGCCATCAACGACCAGCCGCCGCCGCCGGACCGGGCCACCGCCGAGCGCGCGCGGCTCGACAATCTGCTGGCCCACCCGGAGTTGCAGATACATCGGCAGAAAAAGGAAAAAGAGGACAGCAACCGTGAGAACGAGATGGTCCGCCTGCTGCCCGATGCCTTCCTCTATACCTATCGCGGCATTGTGGACACTCCGAATGGCCCCGCGTGGCGTCTGAGCTTTCAGCCGAACGAAAAATTCATTCCTCCGGATCGCCAGGCCGAGCTCTATCACGGTATGGCCGGCGAGCTGTGGATCGACTGCGCAGAGAAACGCATGGCCCGGCTGGACGCGCACTTGATCGCGGACGTGAACTTCGGCTGGGGAATGATCGGCCGCCTTTACAAGGGCGGCACCATCCTGGTGATTCAGAGAGACGTGGGCGACAACCACTGGGAGACTACGCACCTGAAGCTCAACCTGACGGGAAAGATCCTGATGATCAAGAGCCTGGTCATTCAGTCCACCGAGGACGGCTCCGATTACAAGCCGGTCAGCAACACACTTACCTACAAGGACGCCATCCACCTCCTCGAAGGCGAATAGCAGAGAGCCGGTGATACCGCTCGACCCTTTCTCCACATTCGAGTGAATCCGATTCTCTTTGCGTGCGTAGCCTCATTCAGTACTGAAAGTGCGCTGACCCTCGGCATAGTGCGAACACTGCCATCTTCAGCGTTGTTAGGGGCGTGTTGCTGCATCCGGCAGGGCGTCGAAGATCCAGCCAGCCTGGTCTCCTTCCATACGCGCTACACGGAACTCAATCTGCCCAGGATGGGCGTTTCCGCGCCCGATCAGGCCGATGGCGCTTCGCTCTCCTCGCTCGTCGCCTCCTCCGCCCTGGCCGATGAACAAAGTTTCAATGCGCAGCAGGACGGACACGCGCTGCACCTGCTCGCCGCGGAGGTCACCTCGTCCTGGTTCCGCACCTTCGGCGCCGAGCCTATCTTCGGCCCCACCTTCCGGCCCGAAGACGATCAGAAGGGCGCCAGCCACACGGTCGTGCTCAGCTATGGCGCATGGCAGCGCCTCTTCGGCGGACAGCACGATGCCATCGGCCGCTCCCTGGTGCTCGACGGGCAGCCCTACCGCGTGATCGGCGTGATGCACAGCGATTTCGATTGGCCGCGCAGCCCGCGACGTCTGGGTGTCCCTCGGCCTCGCGCCTACGGCTACGCCGCCGGAGAGCTATCAGTTTCTCCTCCATCGCAGGCGCAGCGGCCGTGTTGCTGCTCGCCGCGATGGTGGCCGCGCTCGCCCCGCACTCCGCGCAGCGCGACTCCAGCCCTCGGTCGCGCTACGCAATGAGTAGCCACTCTGGTTACTTTTTAGTATGGCCGATCGCGAATCTCATACCCGCGCGGAATGTGAACGGCAGCGACGGATAACCGATCGGCCCGATGTGCTGGTCGCTCACCAGGTTATCGAGCTGCGCATACACTCCCAGCCACTGTTTCATCTGGTAGCTGCCGCCTAAGTCGATCTTCGCGTACGCGGAGTCGAGATTGCGGTTCGGCAGCAGCAGCGAATTATCGCCCGCCAGGCTGTCGAAGGACGAGAGAAACGTAGAGTCATCGCTGCGGCTCGCAAAACTCCCCTGCACCTGCACGAACCACTTAGGCGTCGTGTAAGTCACGCCGGCGAAGCCAACGTGCGGTGGCCGGCGGAAGGGCCGCGCACCAATCAGAGGTGAGTTGATGCCCAGTTCCACACCGGGGATGAACGGGTTTTCCTGCGGCCCGATGGCATCGGAGGAAAACGACCTCTGCACCGCGCCATCCGTGTACGT
>JAUTWX010000512.1 GCA_030838385.1 Acidobacteriaceae bacterium | reverse complement strand
GTTTTTCCAAGCCATCGAGTCCCCCAAAGCTGGGGTGGTCTTTCTACAGAGAATTCACAGTGACCTCAATCCTCGGCCTCTGCTTTGCGGGTAGATTAGGATCGGTTGCCGATCCCTGCGGTCGATGAGCAGAGAAGATGCGGAGCAACTTGTTGGGCTATGGTTTTGGCTGCCTCGTACGGACCGGAGGCGCTTTGCCAACGTTGCCTTTTTCCAGCCGGTCGAGTCGATGTTCGTAGCTGGCTCGCATCTTCTCCAACTGCTGCTGGAGTTGCTGATCTTGTTTCTGGAGTTGTTCGATCCGCCGCGCGAGCTCCGTGACCGATTGCTGCATCTGATTGATGCGCTGCTCGTTGTAGCCAGCCGCGCTGCTGCGCTGCGCCATCGCGGCACCGGGAAACATGGACAGTGCGAGCACAACGAGATTGGAAAGGACCGCCTTCGTCACCATCATTGTTCCTCAGCCAGCGCGTCTGCCCGCACTGTAGCGCCGACGAGACACAAGCCGCCAACTTTGTGCCGCGTGTTCGGCCGCCACAAATCCGCTGTTCAGCGCCGAAGCGCCGACCTCGCGCGAGCGGAGTCGAGCTGCGCCACGTCGCATAGTCCAAGCCAGCGGCTGGCCATCGGCGCGCGGGTCCGCCGGTTCAGACGCCAACACGAAGGTGGTTGCGCACGCATCGCTGCCTGCTGGATCGGCAAGTATACGCGCTGAGAAGAGCCGCTCGATTCGCGCGAGTGTCGCTCAGTTGTTTAGTGAAGGAGAGTTCGCGCGCTTAAGCTGGAATGACGACATCAACGTCGAACTCGACGAGCATGTCCGCCATCGCGAGGCCAGAGACAATGAGGCCGGTGCCTCAGGGGGCGACGCCTCGGAGTGGCGCGAGACAGTATTGTAGACCGGTTGGGTGCGCGCGGACCACTAGGTTCAAAACTCAATAAGCGAGACTTCGCGCAGCCCAAAGTGGTAGGCTTTTGTCAATGCTCGTAACGCGGGCAGAAGGCTGGCGTTTTCAAATCAGAAATTTCAGGGAGAAATATCATGCGAATGGCTTCCATACTGTCCATCATGATCGTCGCTCTTTCCGCACCTGCGTTTGCCGATGACGCAGACCTCAGGAAGCAGGTGGAGCAGATCAACTCCACATACGTGGAGAGCTTCAATAAGCAGGATGTTGCCAGTATAGCTGCGCTGTACTCGACCGGCGGCATCTTCGTCAATCAGTTCGGGCCGCGAACGGATATAGCGCAGGTAGTCGAGAGCACGTTCAAGGCGGGGTTCAATCACATGGAGAGTAAGGTCGATCAGGTCTGGCCCTTGGGATCGGACACGGCGCTCGGGATGGGTCAGGTCCAGTTTACCGGCAAGAACCAGAGCGGAGCTTCCATCGAAGCCGCGGTCTTCTGGACCGCAACGTACGTCCGAGAGGGCGGAAAATGGAAAGTCCGGATGCTGACGGGCGTTCCGAAGCCGCCGCAGCCCGCGAAATAACCAATAGGGACGAGCTTTGATGCGCTCGCTTTATTGAGTTTTGACCCTAGATACGTCGTAACCTTGCAGACGTGCTCCAGTGTCCGACCCGCCTCCTCGACGAGAATCTTCAGATTCTTCATCGCCTGATCCGCCTGCGCCGCGGCGTCGTCCTCGCGGTGGAACTTCCCATCGAGGTCGAAGCCGGTCAGGCCGGCGATAAAGACGCTGCGCCCGGTCGCGCGGACCATCAGCGACACGTCGTAGTCGATAGTCTGGTTCGGCCAGCGCCCCATCGTGTTGAAGCGGCGAAAGCGTTCGTGGGCCATGCTCGTCTTCCTTCCTTGCCGGGCGTGGCACGGCGTCGCGCAGCCCCTTTTAGTTGGCCGACTTCAACAGAGCCTCGACATGTAGCAATTCTTCAATCTCTAAATTGCGCTTTTCGAGAAGGCCCTTCCAAACCTGATTGCTTTCCATCGTCATTAGATTTTTCGCTATATCTTCGAGGGCGCTGACGGTCATCTCGGTCTGCTTTTCAATGACCTTGAGCGCACGCGCTCGATCTTGCGGCGTCGCGGTGAGAATCCAAGCTTCGAATTCAGCTACGAGGTCGGTCATATCCGGCCACCCTTTAAGTCATACTGGGCGCTAGTCGGCCCGTTCCTCGATCTCGCGTGAATCTCGTCCAGCCGCTTCCCACCGTAGGTCCATTCCCACGGACCGGACGCGCTGGCCCATTCGTAGCCGAGTCCCTTCTCCAGCACTACCACAAGCGGTCGAACGTCGAATCCATCATGGCGATGATCAAGGCGAAGTTCCGCGACGACGTTCGGAGCCGAACTGACACACGGCGATGGCGAACGAAGTGCTCTGCAAGGTGCTCGCCCGACATCTGCTGCCTCATCCAGAGCACCCGGGAATTCGGTATCGATCTGGATTTCCAAACCAAACTGGCGGCGTAAGAGCGGGCTCGGGGCGCAGCGTGGGAACCTAGCCTGATCGGCGAGCAAGTGTTGTGTCTGCCGTTGAGCCCGACAGAGTTTGGCCGATCAGGATTCAGGGTCCAACATGGATTCTTGAAGGTGCTCGCTGATCATGTGAATAGCGTCGGCGAGTTTGTTCGGATCAAAGATTGACCGCTCGCTTAGGGACGTGGCCGTGCGTCTGACGAGAAAAGACTAGACTTGTCCATGGTCAGCGACTCCCACCACCACGCAGTGGCGTCCGTTCTCGTTGGCATGTCGTGTGGAGGGTCGCGCAACTCAAAGGCGTCGCCAAGGCGAGCGAGTCGGTTGAGATCATCGCTGGACACCTCCCGACCGTACCAACCCCGACGTAGGAACTTCAAATATGCGTTCCACCGTGCTGGAGCTTCGAATCTCGAATGCAGGCGGCTATGGCAACGCGTGCACACCGGATAGGCGGCCGGCGGAACCCACCGATATGGCTTCGAATAGTCCTCGGCGTGGGTCTGCATTTTCAGCGGGCTTGGGTCGCTGCACATCGAGCAAGGGGGAGACTTTGCGATGGATGGAGCCGGGGCTCTTCCCATCGCCTCACGCTCTTTTGGGCTATAGCCGTTGTACCAATCCAAGACTGTCTCCGGGCAGGAAAGTCCACATCCTACGGGCTAAACGGTCAATACAGCCAGTCCGTATGTGCTAGCGGAGTGCTGTTGAGCAGCTGTCGCAACTGCTTCCAGTTCGGCAGGTGTCGGTCCATCAACATGCCGAACTGATCATTGTGGTGACGCACGAGCAGGTGTGCCATTTCATGCACGACGATGTATTCAAGACACTCCCGGGGCTTGCGTGCGAGGTCGGTGTTGAGCCGGATGGTTCGGCTGCCTTGGTTACAGCTCCCCCACTTGGTCTTCATGCGCTGAACAAAGAACCGCTCGACCTTGACGCCCATGCGGCGTTCCCATTTAGC
>JAUTWX010000122.1 GCA_030838385.1 Acidobacteriaceae bacterium | reverse complement strand
AGAGTTGAACGACGCCTTCGCGCACTACGTGCGTCACCGCACGCCACTGGTCTCGCTCAAGATTGCGGCAACACTGGATGGCGCCATCGCGCCCCCTGCGGGCGTGCATCACGGACGCGCATCCTTTCCCATCACCGGCGCGGCATCACGGGCACGCGTGCAGGCGCTGCGCCACGCCCACGATGCACTGCTCACCGGCATCGGCACCGTGCTAGCCGACGATCCTCTGCTGACGGATCGCAGCCAGCGTCCCCGCCGACGCCGATTGCTGCGCATCGTGCTCGATTCACAACTGCGCCTGCCGCTGACTTCGCGCATTCTCAAAGATGTGGAAGACGATCTGCTCCTGATCACCCGCACTGAAGTCACGCGGTCCGACGACGATGCGCGCCGCCGCGCGCTCGCCGCCAGCGGGGCGCGCATTCTCGCAATCGACGCGCAGGCGGAGGGCGGCATCTCGCTGCGCGCTCTGCTCGAACAACTCGGCCAGCAGGAGATCACCAGCGTGATGATCGAAGCCGGCGCGCGGCTCAATCGCAGCGCACTGGTTGCCGATGTCGTCGACAAACTCTATCTCTTCCAGGCGCCGCGCTTCCTCGGACCCGAATCCGTGCCCATGCTGGCCGGCCCGCACGCGACCAGCCTGCCGCACCTGCTCCATTACCGCACCGAGAGGATCGAAGATGACACACTCATCGCGGGCTATTTTCACGACCCCTGGGAGCTAGTAGCTTCTTAAGTATGTTTACCGGCCTCATCCAGGAAACCGGCTCCGTGCTCGCGGTGGAGCTGCGCGGCGGCGTACAGCACATCACGATCCATGCGCCCGTCCTTGCGCCGCAGCTTCATCTGGGCGACAGCATTGCCGTCAGCGGTGTCTGCCTTACCGCGCTGGCCATGGCCCCGGAGGGTCAGCCTGACCGCTTCGAGGCCGATCTCGCCGAGGAGACGGTACGCCGCACCTCGCTCAGCCAGCTCGCGCCGGGCACCGTCGTAAATCTGGAGCTACCCACCCCCGCAGGCACGCCCCTGGGAGGACACGTGGTGCAGGGACATGTAGACGGTGTCGGCCGCCTCCTTACGCTTAAGCCTGTCTCCCAGGGCGGGGAAACAACCGACTGGTGGCTCGAGGTGGAGGTGCCGGAGGGCATCCGGCCCTATGTCGTCGAAAAGGGCTCCATCGCCATCGAGGGCATCAGCCTGACCGTGGCCCGCTGGGACGGAGCGCGCGTGAGCGTCGCCATCATTCCTCACACATATGCGCACACCAACCTGCGCACCCACCAGGCAGGCGACCTCCTCAACCTGGAGGCAGATGTGCTGCTGCGCTATGCGGCCAAACTCCATGAAATCCAGATGCACGCGCGGGAAAAGTCACCGGAACTAACTCTCGCCTATTTGATTACCAACGGCTATTAAGCTGACGCCATCTCACCGTGACATGGAACGGAGTGTCAGCGGCGGGCGCTGCGTCAACCGCGGGATGGATAAGCGGAAGGTATGCGTCTTCCTGATCCTCGTCGGGATCGGGATCCTGTGCCTCTGCGTTCTGGCGTACACGCTCTTCTACGCCGGGCCGCACTCGAACCCCACGATCAAGAACGGCGGGCACAGCCTGGTCCGAAGGGATGCGCCATCGCTCCTGGGCCGGTCCACGGAAGGCCGCCTCGTCTCTTCTTGAACACACGCTGCGAATAAACGGATCGCAGGCTGGGAGAGGCTGTCCCTTTCCGTTATTTACGCATCTACGCTCCAGACTGCTGCCATTCCCCATTTGCAGCGCTCAGGAGCGTTCATGAAAATACTCGGAGTCCTGCTTATTATTCTCGGCGTGGCCGCGCTGGTGTACGGCGGATTCACCTACACCACCACCAAAAAAGCGGTGGACATGGGGCCGATCCAGATCAATCACAAGGAAAATCACGCGGTTCCCCTGCCGCCGGTGCTGGGTGTGGCTGCGATCCTGGGTGGCGGCGCGCTGCTCTATTTCGGCGCAAAGAAGCCCTGAAGCTTGACACGCTATTCCTGTACGCGGGCAGAACAAGCTAAGGTGTGAGGGATGCAGGCAAGAGCGGCGCCCCCAACCCGGCAGCGTGGAGGTTTCCTGGCCAGTGAGCCTTTGCTGCTCGCCGCCCTGATCATCCTTACCCTCTACTTCGCTCGCGATCTGCTGGCCCCCCTGGCCTTCGCGCTGGTGCTCAACTTCCTGCTCGCCCCGGCGGTCGCGCTGCTGGAGCGCTGGCGGCTCAGCCGTGCGCTCTCGGTCGTCCTGGTCATCCTGATCTTCTTCTCGGGATTGGGAGTGACCGGCTGGGTGGTGGCGCGCCAACTGGTACACGTCGCTGAGCTGCTGCCGGATTACCGCGATAATATCCAGACCAAGCTGGACAGCCTGCATACGCCGATCGGCGGCGCCGCCGGCAAGGCCATCAACTCGCTGGAGGAGATGACCGAGGAGCTCTCCTCGCACGCGAACGCCACCATCGCGCCGCCGGCCGTGCCCGAAGCGGTGGTACCTACGGTGCGGCGGCGGCGCTTTCAGCAGCCCGCACCGGAGGCGGCGCTGCCCAACAAAAATGCGACGCCACAGCAGCCAACGCCGGTCCAGGTGGTGGAACCGCCGGTCTCCGTGGGCCGCTATCTGCAGGAGATCTTCTCGCCCATCCTGCGTCCGCTGGCGGCGTGCGGCATCGTCATGGTCTTTACCGTGTACATGCTGATGAATCGGGAAGACCTGCGCAACCGCCTGCTGCTGCTGGCGGGGATGGGGCGGCTCAGCCTGATGACGCAGGCGCTGCGCGACGCCGCGGAGCGCATCAGCACCTATCTGGTCTGGCAGTTCGTCACCAACGTCCTGTTCGGACTGCTCTTCGGCATCGGGCTGTCGCTCATCGGTGTGCCGGACGCAACGCTGTGGGGCGCGCTGGCGGCCATTCTGCGCTATATCCCGTATGTGGGCACCGGCATTGCGGGCCTGCTGCCGGTCATCTTTGCGGTTGCCATCTTTCCCCACTGGCGGCAGGTCTTCGAGATCGTTGGCCTCTATGGCGCGCTTGAATTTACGACGGCGAATTTCTTCGAGCCCTGGCTCTACGGTTCGCGCACGGGAATCTCCTCGCTCGCGCTGCTCGCTTCGGCCATCTTCTGGAGCCTGCTGTGGGGCTGGCCGGGACTGGTGCTGGCGACTCCGCTCACAGCCTGCCTCATCGTGATGGGCCGGCATGTGCCGCAGCTTCGCTTTCTCCATGTGATTTTGGGCGAGGACGCGGAGCTGGCGCCGGAGGCAAAGTTCTACGAGCGCATGCTGGCGATGGACCAGAACGAGGCGCATAGCATTGCAGACCGCTTCCTTGAGCAGCGGCCGCTGATCGACTTCTACGACGGAGTTCTGCTGCCCGCGCTTGGCCTGATGGAGCAGGACCGGCACAAAGGCTCCTTCGACGAGGCGCGCGGCAACTATCTGCTGCTGAGCGCGACCGAGCTGGTTGCGGAACTGAGCGAGTACAAGAGGGAAGGCGGGAGCGCACCGGCGAAAAACGGAACCGCGACGGTTACGGACGCAGAGTCAGAAGTCCAGCAGAGGCGCGCTCCTGTCATCTGCATTCCTGCCGGCGACCCGGCCGACGAGCTGACCGCGATGGTGCTGGCGCAGTTGCTGGAGCAAAGCTCCCATAACACCCTGCTGCTGCCTACCGAGTCGGTGACACCGGAGATCCTGGAGCGGCTGGGGCAGGATGCTGGCACCATTCTGTGCATCTCCGCAATGCCGCCCTTCGTGTTTACCCAGACGCGCACCCTCTGCCAGCGCATCCGGGAGCAGCTTCCCGAGAACCGCATCCTGATCGGCCTGTGGCAGTCCGGGCAAAGCGCCCAAATCATGCGCGAGCGCTTCGGCAGCGCGCGCCCGGATCGGGTGGTCACCACACTGGCTGCCGCGATGGCGCAGATAGAAGAGTGGCAGCAGGGCTGCGCATTTCCGGCGGAAGCCTCCGTCGCTCAGGCAACTGCTCAGCCAATTACTGTGGAGTGATGATGCCGCCGACCCGTTGGCGTGGCGGCAGCGGCTTGCCCCGGCGGTCTAACTCTACCGGCGGCTCGAAGGATGTCTTGAGGTGCGGCTCGACGGCTGGCTGGTTTGCGGATTTCACATCGCGTTTTGTTGCCGGCGCCTTCGACCCGGCGGAGCTGGTCACTCTTGGGTTTTTCGTCTTCATTGGCTTACGCCTTGCAGACTACACTTTAAGGTATGCCGTCGGACGTTCGCCTGATCGCTATCGATATCGATGGCACGCTGCTCCCCAGCTCCGGCACCACCATCAGCCGCCGCAATTGCCGGGCATTGCGAGAGGCCCAGGCTGCCGGGCTGCACATCGTGATCGCAACTGGACGCCGTCACCAGTATGCCGAGCCGGTGCTGGAGCAGGTCGGGCTGTCGCCGCACACCGTCATGATCTCCTCCAATGGCTCCGTCGTTCGCGACTTCGATGGCGAGCTCATCGGCCGCACCCTGCTGCCCGTAGAAACCGCGCGCTCTCTCTGCCCCGCCCTTCGACCCTTTGGACAGACCATGGTCTTCACCTTCGATCGCGAGCACCAGCCCTCGCTGGTTGTGGAGAGCATGGCCTCGCTGCATCTTCGGATCGGCGCCTGGGTGGAGGCCAATCGGCACGAGATGGTCGAGATTGCGCCCCTGGAGCGCGCCTTCGACCACGACGAAGCGCCGATTCAGGCCATGCTCTGCGGCAATATCGCGCAGGTGCGCGCCGCCCAGCAGGCTCTCGAAGGCATGGCACTCGCCGCCGATATCACCATGCAACGCACCGAGTATGCGGAGCGCAACCTGGGCATCCTGGACCTGCTGCCGCCGGGCTGCTCCAAGGGCCACGCGCTGCGGGATTATGCCCGCTCCGTGGGACTGGAGGCGTCCGAGGTGATGGCCATCGGAGACAACTTCAACGACCAGACAATGCTCGAATATGCCGGGCAGGCAGCAGTGATGGGCAATGCCGGAGAGGAGATGCGGAGGCTCGCCGTGCAGCACGGGTGGGCCATCATCCAGAGCAACGACGACGATGGCGTAGCCGAGGCCCTCGAACCCATTATTCACAGCGTCCCGACACGCAGAGCCCTGACTCACAGCAGCAGGCCGGAACCGCAGGTATCCCTGACCCGGAAGTCGTAACCTGGAAGACCCGCGTCCAAGGCCGGTAAACGGCGGCTGCATGGTAGCCTACCGGGGAGTGTTCTCGCGTAGAAAATCCGGAATAACTGTATCCGTGCTGCTGTCGCTGGCGGGCGCAGCGATCCCCCTGCATGCGGCCGAGCACATCACACTGCGCAACGGCTTCGACCTGATCTGCGATCATCGTGAGATCTCCGGCGACCACGTCCGCCTGTACATGACCGCCACTGGGCCCAATTTCATGGAAGTCTCGAGCGGCGACATCGCCAGCAGCGAGTTTGTCGCCCTGCCCACGCCTCAAGACCCGCCTGCGGTCGTGGCAACTGTCACCCCGCCACCTCCTCCCACGCCGGCAGAGATTCGCGAGATGGCAGCGAAGGCCGGTGCAACCCACGACCTCGATGTCGAGCTGCTGGCCAGCGTGATCCGCGCGGAGAGCAACGGCAACATCCACGCGGTGAGCCGTGCCGGCGCCCGTGGCCTGATGCAGTTGATGCCCGGCACGGCCAGCAAGCTAGGCGTGGCCGACAGCTTCCGCGCCGAGCAGAACATCAACGGCGGCACCGAGTACCTGAATTGGCTTCTCCAGCGGTACCACGACAACCTGGCACTGGCGCTGGCGGCCTACAACGCTGGTCCAGCGGCGGTGGATAAGTACCACGGTATCCCGCCTTACCGCGAGACACGCCTCTACGTAGCGCGCATCATCCACGACTTCAATCGCCGCAAGCTGGAGGCCGCTCGCACCAGGACGCTGGTGGCTTCCGCCGCGCCCTCCTCCGCAGGCAATTGACCATCGCCACAGCTCGCGTCCCGGCGCAGCCCACCCCCTCTGGAGCGACCGCGCATTGAACTCCAAAAAGCTCCTCCTCACGATTGCGGCCGCGCTGATCTTCGTCGCGCTTCTCGTCTACGGAAGCTACCGGACTCATTTCCGGTGGGACATCCTGGGCCAGCAGATGCATTTGGTGCATTGGTCGAACATTCTGCTGGGCGTGCTGCTGATTTACGGTGCGTACCTGGTGCGTTCGTTCCGCTGGGTGGTCTTCCTGCGCCCCACCCGGCGGCTGCCTCCGCTCTATCTGCTGGGCACGCAGGTGATCGGCTTCACCGCCGTGGCGCTGCTCGGTCGCGTGGCCGATCTCACGCGGCCTTACCTGGTCGCCCGTCGCAGTAAGCTACCTATCGCGCTGCAGATCGCGATCTATACCGTGGAGCGCATGTTCGACGCGTGCTCCATGGCAAGCATCGTCGGGGTGGCGCTGCTGCTGGCTCCCAACAAAGCGACCATGCCCCACCGCGAAATGGCGATGGCCGGCGCCAGAAGTGCGCTGGTTGCGGCTGGCGCATTGGTCATTCTGGCAGTTGCGGTGCGGCTGGCGGGGGAAAAACTGGCGCAGCTTTGCGAGACCATCATGGGGCACAAGCTGGGCTCCGCGGTTGCGTCGAAGATTCGCGGCTTTCGCGACGGCCTGATCGCCGTCTCCTCGGGTGGATCTCTCTTTCCCGCGGCCATGCTGTCCCTGCTGATGTGGGCGATGATCTCTGCCGCCTACCTGCTCACCGTGCGGGCGTTTGTCGCATCACCGATATTGGCCTCCATGACCCTGGGCCACGCGGTCATCCTGATGGCAGCCAGCATGGTGGGATCGGTTGTCCCCATCCCTATTGTCTCGTGGTTCGCGCAGATCCTGGTTTTGCAGCAGACCATGCAGCGTCTCTACAACGTGGCTCCGGAGACGGCGCTCGCCTGCGGCGCCGGCATCACCTTCGTCACCTTCTTGTGCATCATCCCGGTGGGTCTGCTGTGGTCGCG
>JAUTWX010000119.1 GCA_030838385.1 Acidobacteriaceae bacterium | reverse complement strand
CCGGTGTCGAAACCGGGCCGGCAGGCTTGACCAGCTTCTGTGCAATGTCGTCGGGTATCTCAGCGCGGACCAGGATTGAAAGGAAACACCGAAAAGCAAAAGCGACACGTTCCCAGAATCCGTTCATAGCCACCCCGGACGATCAGAAAATCCCACGAATTACATTACGTTGCGTGTGACGAATGTGAAGAGAATCCGAGCAGTTCGTATCCATCATCATATCAATACGCACCGGGGATTCCGGCAGGAAGAGCACGCTGCAATCCCGGTGGATTCTGGGTGAGTAAGTCTGAAAGAAAGTAGCTCACCCTCGATTCGAGTCATCAACGATAACCTCCGAGTCGTCGGCTTCGGGAAGGGAGGACTCCTTAAATATCGCGGCACTAATTGAAGCTACCCCTTAGGGTTCCCATGACTGGCTTCGTAATGCGCTCTCAGCGGGTCTCCGCCGAAGTCGCCGTTGAAGTCGCGCCACACTGAGTGGATGTGGTTTGCGTTATCCTGCGTGTCGTCGAATTCGATCAAGAACGACGACGTCTGTACGCGGTAATAGTGCAGGTCGCCTGGCTTAATGCCGCCGGCCCAGGCGAAGCAAACATTGCGCCCGGCCTTGTTGATCTGATCCATGCGCCGCTTCGCCAGCTCATCCGGGAGGTTGTACGCGTACAGTTCCACCAGCGCTCGCAGCGCGTCGAACTGCCTCGCGTTCATCCGCGTCGCCGGAAGCCCCGAGGGCTGCCCTTGTAGCGCCGCCTTCCTGCTGGCCGCCGTCAGGATATCGCTATATGCCTTCGGATCGACGATGGCGATCTTCTGTTGGGGCTCATCCAACGCACGAATCACCTCGAAGCCCAGGTCGTCCTCGCCCGCTAACGTCCGCAGTCCCTTGCGCAGCCCCTGTCGCACTTCGGCGGGGTTGGAGCCGAAGAAGCTCGGCGCATCCAGGACCTGTCCGCTCGCCACAGTGTAATTCTGACTTAGGTGATGTCCCTCGATGCGCCAGCCCCAGGTTCCCGTGTCGGATGGCGTGCCGAACACCGTGAAGTAATATTTTTCCGGATCGCGGTGCTCGCCGTTATCGTTTTCCAGCACCTTCAGCACGTCTTCCAGGCTCATGATGGTGACAGCCTTAATGTAGCCGGTCTGGCTCAGTCCGGCTGCCAAAAGCGCGCTCGCCAGGTGTTTCTGGTAGGGGCTCATTTCGCCCAACGCCAGGCCCTTGCGCTCCTTGGGGATAAAGTGCCAGTTCATGCGCTCGTCGTCACCGAATTGGAAGGTCTCCTTAGCCCGCTGCTTCGGGCTGAGCGCGGCCAGAAAGCGGTTGGCGGTCTCCGTCATCACCGAAACCGCGTGAACATGGTGGTGTACGCTGCCCGGCGCGTCCTGACTGCCGCTCACGAGACCGTAGCCCGTTTTGCCCGCAATCAGACCGCCTCCCCAGATCGTGGCGGATAAGCCGAGAAACGAACGTCGTTTGACCTGGCACATGAGCTCCCCTTCCAGAGAGTTCCCGGTAGGCGCCAATGCGCGACAGCTTTCCCCTGGGCGGTCATGTGGGAAGGCGACGAAGCACGCGTCAAATGACGCAGTTCGGTTGGCCGATGCTACTCGCCAATTTCCGTGAGTGTCAACGCTCTGCTCTGGACGGAAACAGAGGTGAGGAAGTTGTCGCAATCCTCATCAGTCCGTATTACCGTCCATGGAACGGCGAGTGGGAAGAGATCATGAACGGATCGTCGGCAACTCGTCAATAGCTACGATCGGACTTCGGCCCCCTCCGGATGATGCGGGATCGGCAGAAGGGGTGTAAGGTTCGGATTGCCCGTGATTCGCCCGCAACTCGGAAGCGTGGATTCTCCACCCGTGCCAGTCGATGAGTGCCTAGGCGATTTAGACCATTAGAAACGCGGAAAACCTAAGCCCCATCTTATCTCCATCAGATTTATAGCCCACGCCTCAATCCGTTTCACTCTGACGATGGGCGTGTGGATGAAGCCTGCCCCAAGGGCATCGCAGTACTATTCGATCCGAAGCGCCCGCATCGGATCGAGCCGCGAGGCTCGCCATGCTGGAAGGACGCAGGCGGCGCCTGCGACCAACAGCAGCACAAAGCTGACCAGACCGAATACCGTCGGATCGAGCGGTTGCGTTCCATAGAGCAGAGATTGGAGCTCGCGCGTGACGGCTGCACTGGCTAAGAGGCCGAGTGCCAGGCCGATTACTGCAGGCCTGAGGCCATCCACCAGCATCAGCCGCAGCACCTGCTCGCGCTGTGCGCCGAGAGCGATCCGGATGCCGATCTCGCCGGTGCGCTGAGCGACAAGATAAGAGAGCACACCAAACAATCCCACTGCGGCGAGCAGCAGAGAGAGTATGGCGAAGGCACCCAACAGAGTTGCTTCGAAGCTGGAGCTGGCGGTGGACTTGCCGATGACCTGCTGCATCGTGAGGACATCTGAGACGGGGAGATCGGGATCAATGCCGGCGATGGTTCTCTGAATCGGGATTCCAAGCGTTACCGGATCGGTCGCAGACCGCACAACCACAGCTGTATCCGCGGCTATGCCGGCGATCCCAGAGAGAATGGGAAACCACATCATGCTGCGGACCGGCTCGTTGAGCACATGACGCGTATCGCCGACGATGCCGACGATCTCGAAGTTTTCGGGGGCCAGGCTGCGCCAACTCACTGCGAGGTGTTTACCGAGAGGGTCTTCGTTGGGGAAGAATTCACTCGCCAGCTTCTGATTGATGATGACGAAGTTGCTGTTGTCCAATCGCTCCCTGGATGCAAAGAAGCGGCCCTTAACGAGCGGAATCTGCAGGGCCTGGAAGTAGCCGGGGTCTGCTGTGCGAAAGACAGCGGAGTTGTGCTTCTCCGGTGGCTGTGGCGGATGCTCAGGGATGGAAAAGGTCGTGTCGCCGTATAAGCCATCGCCTGGAACCACGTTGGTGAGTCCCAGTGCGGCCACGCCGGGCAGATGGCTCACTCTTTCCAGAAGCTGCGTCTGGAACGAGACGATCTGCTCCGGCTTCGCATAGCTGTCTCCGCGCAGAAAGTACCTCATGGTGAGGACGTTTTGCGTCGTGCAGCCGAGATCGACCGAGCCGAGGCGAAGGAAGCTCTTGAATAGCAGCCCCGCACACACGAGGAGGACGACCGTGAGTGCAAGTTCAACGGTCAGGAGGCCCTTTCGCAACGATGCCTTTGAGGCGGACACACCCAGGGTTCTCGCGTTATCCTGCAGTGCCGCGGAGACGCTGGCGCCGGTAAACAACATAGCAGGCAGCACACCGGAGAGTATTCCTGTAAGGAAGGTAACTCCAACGGCGAAGGCCAGCACGGTTGCATCGATATGAATCGCATCGGTCCGCGGCAGATCGAGCCAATACGTCGTCAGCCAGCGGACAGCCGCATAGGCGAGACCGATGCCCAGCACACCACCTAAGAGGCAGATGAGCACGCTTTCGGCGATCTGCTGACCGATGAGGCGCATGCGGCTTCCTCCCAGCGCTGAGCGCATTGCCATCTCCTTGCGGTGGGCGACGGCTCGGGCGATGAGCAGATTCGACAGATTCAGACAGGCGATGAGCAGAAGGCTGAGGACGGCAGCCATCAACAGATAGAGAGGAGATTTAGCGTCGCCTACGATGTCCTCGACGAGCGGAAGCGAGACGACGGCTGGGTCAATTGGGCCGTCGCCGTTGAAGCGCGTAAAGATTCCGTGCTGGATCGTGCTTACTTCCTGGGTCGCACTGTTCAGGGAGACGCCGGCTCTGAGACGCGCGATCACGTGGCTTGTATGGCTGTAGTGGCTATGCAGGATCACCGAGGGAATTCCTTTGTGATAGGGAACCCACAGCTGGATCTTGGGATCGGGATAGGTGAAAGCCTGCGGAAGCACGCCGACGACCGTATATGGCTGTGCATTGAGGCGAATGGTCTTCCCAATGATCGAGGGATCGGCGTTGAACCGGCGTTTGAAGAAGCTCCCCGAGAGAATGACGGTGGGAGCTGCCTCGTCCGTATCATCTGTAGAGACAAAGAATCTGCCCAGCGCGGGCTGCACACCTAAAGTTGGAAACAGGTTCCATGAGCATGTGACGGCCTGAAGAAACTCCGGAAGCTCATTGCGATCGCCGGCCATGTTATAGCCGGTCCATCGCCAGATGGCCATTTGCTCGAAGCTGTGGGACCCGCTTTGCCAATCATAGAAATCGCCCGCCGCTACACTGCCGCCCTTGCCTGTGTCGGCCTTTGCATACAAAGCGACGAGCTGGTTTGGAGCTGGGAAGGGCAGAGGGTTGAGCAGGACACTGCGTACAACTGTGAAGAGCGCCACATTCGCGCCGATGCCCAGCGCCATGACGAGAATCGCAATCGTAGCAAATCCTGGCGTCCGCCGCAGGGTTCTGGCAGCGTATCTCAGATCGCGCCAGAGGTTGTCGATCATCGTGACTGTGTTCTGTTGCCAGAGCTCCTCGCGAACTCGCTGGGGATTGCCCAGCTTGATCCGGGCCTGGCGCCGGGCTTCATCAGGCGTCATCCCACGAGCGACGTTCTCGGCGATCTCTTCCGCCATGTAGCTTTCGACTTCTTCTATCAACTCCGCATCCGCGCGGCCGCGCCGAAAGAACCTGTGCCAGCTCATTGCTCGCCTCCGTCCGCCACGAATTCGTCGCCCATCACCAGGCCAATC
>JAUTWX010000110.1 GCA_030838385.1 Acidobacteriaceae bacterium | reverse complement strand
GACGGCGGAGGGCGTGGAGGCGAAGGAATGGGAGCAGTTGCAGTACTTCGAAGGCTGCCTGCCGATCGAGGAACTGGCGCGGCGCGGGCGGGACACACCACGCTTTGGGCCGATGAAGCCGGTAGGCCTGCGCGATCCGCGGACGGGGAAGACGCCGTGGGCGGTGGTGCAGTTACGCTGCGAGAATCTGCGGGCGGACTCTTACAACCTGGTGGGCTTTCAGAACCACCTGAAGTATGGCGAGCAGGCGCGGGTGCTGCGGCTGATTCCCGGCCTGGAGAACGCGCGCTTCCTACGCTATGGGCAGATCCACCGCAATACCTATATCGAGTCACCAAGGCTGCTGGATGCGACGCTGGCGATGCGGGAGCATCCGCGGCTGCTGTTTGCGGGGCAGATCTCGGGCGTGGAGGGGTATACGGAGTCGATGGCGACAGGGATGCTGGCGGGCCTGTATGCGGCGCGGCGGGCGCAGGGCTTGCCGGTGGCACCGGTGCCACGCGGGACGGCGCTGGGATCGCTGGTGAACTACATCACGCGCGCGGATCTGAAGCACTTCCAGCCGGCGAATATCACATTTGATCTGCTGGAGCCGCTGGAAGAAGAGACGCGTCGGAAGATTCGCGACAAGCGCGAGCGCCACCGGCTGCAGTGCGAGCGCGCACTGGTGGCGTTCGACGCGTGGTGGGCAGAGCAGGTAGCCGTGGCCGCTGATTTCGCTATTCTGTGAAACGCGGAGTGTCTCTCGGCGTGGCCTTTTTGACGGATGGGCCAGAAGAACTGTGGTTGGGCTGTCTACAGCGATAGCAACTGCTCTGACAACAGATACCACCAAAGTACCAACCTCAGGTACGTTACGTGTCATGTCATTCAGGTAACTTCCGTTGCTACGATGACGCCTAACGATCAATTTTCCTGCAAGTGAATATGCTTCAGCGATCGCTCTCGAATGAATGTTCCGGGTGACATGAGCAGGAAAACCGATCCACGGGCCGCCAGGTGTAAATGAGCGCACCCGCATCAGGAGCGTCATGCGTCACGCGAAACTTTCCCTCCTCTGCGTCCTATGTGTGTGTCTGGTTGCGCTGGTCGTCGGCTGCGGTTCCACGGTTAGCGGCAGCAGCGGGACCACTACAAGCGGCACCTTTACCCTCGGTGCGGACGCAGCAGTCTCCATCGTCCAGGGGCAGACCAGCACCATTACGGTGACGCCGAGCAGCGCGGATAGCTTTACGGGATCGGTGCAGGTCTCGGTGAGCGGGCTGCCGAGCGGTGTGACGGTTTCGCCTGCGACGGCGACAATGACGATCGGTTCGAGCACCACGTTCACTCTGACGGCGGCAGCGGATGCAGCGCTGGGCACGACCACGGTAAAGGTGTACGGCTCGTCGGGAACGCTGAGCGCGAGCACCTCGGTTGCACTGACGGTAACGGCGGTGACGGCGCCTCCCCCACCCGCGGACTTCACGCTCGCGGCCACCCCCGACACGCTGACGCTGACCCCCGGTGCAAGCGGGCAGGTGACGCTGAGCAGTACGGCGATCAACGGCTTCAGCGGCACGATTGCGATTGCGGTGAATGGCCTGCCGAGTGGCGTAACCGCTTCGCCGGCGACCATCTCGCTGACACCAACCACTCCAGTGGTAGTGACGCTGACGGCGGCTAGCAATGTCGCCGCAACGGCGGGGACGGTGAGCTTTGTAGGCACCTCGGCAGCGCTCTCGCACACAGCGACGATTCAGCTCACCGTGAACATCGTGCCGGATTTCACTATCACGACAAATCCGACGACGCTATCGCTGCCGCAGGGCACACAGAGCGACACGGTGCAGGTCGTGGTGACGGCCATCGATGGGTATTCCGACAGTGTGGCATTCACGGTGACCGGGTTGCCTGCAGGCGTGACGATGATACCGCCTAGCGGCGCGACCCTGGCGCCTGGCCAGATGGAGCCGATTGTCTTTGTGGCAGATGCGAACGCCACGCTCGGTACAACGAACGTGACGATCACCGGCACGTCGGGTGCGCTGACGCACACGGCGATCCTGGCGCTGACAGTGACCACGCCGCCACCGCCGGATGCGATCACGATCACGTTCTCGCCAGCCAGCCAGACGGTCACCGTGGGTTCGATCGCCGAGGTTTCGGTGACTGCCACGACGCCGCCTGAATATACGGACAAGATCACTGTGACGGCCCAGAATCTGCCGGCGGGCGTGATGGTGAGCCCGGTCTCGGCATTGGTGACTCCGGGCGTTCCGCAGACCTTCGTTCTGATTGCAGGTCAGAATGCGACGGCTGCGACATCGGACGTGACGTTCCTCGGCCAGGTGAATTCGGTGAACGGGAGCTCGCCTCTGAGCCTGACCGTTGTGACGTCGCCAACCGCCTTGCTGGATGCGCCGACCTGGCACTACAACAGCGCGCGCACCGGCCTGTACTCCTCCGAGAGCAGTTTGACGCCGACCAGCGTGACGGCAACCAAGTTCGGCAAGAAGAGCAGCTACGCGACAGATGCAGCGGTGGATGCGCAGCCGCTGTTCCTCTCCGGGCTCACGATCGGTGCACAGGCGCACAACGTCCTGTACACGGCGACGGAGAACGACACGATGTATGCATGGGATGCGGATAGCGGGTCGCTGCTGTGGCAGAAGTCGGCCATAGGCGCCGGTGAGACGGCGAGCGACAACCAGGGCTGCAGCGAACTGCCGTCGACGGTGGGCATCACGGCGACGCCGGTGATCGATCGCTACTTCGCACCAGATGGAGTGATCTACTTCGTTGCCAAGACCAAGGACGGAAGCGGCAAGTATCACCAGCGGCTGCATGCGCTGGATCTGACGACCGGCGCCGAGCTGAGCGGCAGTCCGGTGGAGATAACGGCTACGTATCCGGCGAGCGGCGGTGCTACGAACACCTTCGACCCGAGCATCATGGTCGAGCGGGCGGCGCTGCTGCTGAGCAACGGCACGGTGTATCTCTCCTGGGCCGCGCCATGCCACCAGACATCGTTCGATTACCAAAGCTGGGTGATGGCTTACAGCGAGGCGACACTCGCGCAGCAGTCCGTGCTGGACCTGACACCCAATGGGAACGGCGGCGGCATCTGGATGAGCGGCGCGGGTCCGGCCGCGGATGCGGATGGCTATGTGTTCCTGATCACGTCGGAGGGGACATTCGATACGACGTTGGATGGGAACGGCAACCCGGCGAATGGTGACTACGGCAACGGCTACGTGAAGATCCAGAATGTGAACGGGACGATGAGCCTGTTCGATTACTTCGAACCGCTGAATGGCGTGCAAGCGTCTGCGACGAACTATCAGGATCAGGGATCAGGCGGTGTGTTGCTGATGCCGGATATTCCGATCGGCAATGGCAATGTCCTGTCATTCTCGGTCGGAGCAGGGAAGGATGGCAATATCTATGTGATGGGCCGGACCGGCACCGACTTAGGCGGGTATAACTCGTATACCGAGTTTGACCCCCAGGCCGGCGGCAGCGACGGCAACTATTTCACGATCAGCAATGCGCTGCCGAACGGTGCATCCTCGACACTGGCATACTTTAACCAGACTCTCTACTACGGCGGCATTGGAGACTCGCTGAGGGGGTTCTCATTGCTCTCTGGTCCGATGCCCCCGTCGGCAAATACGCTGGGCCCTGCGGGTGCGACGCCGGTGATCAGCGCGAACGGGACGAGCACGGCGGTCGCGTGGGCGCTGGATACCACGGCGAGCGGCGGGCCGGTGCTGTATGCCTACGACGCAAGCGATCTGACGACGGAGCTGTACGACAGCACCATGCAGGCAGTTCGCGACGCAGTGGACGCAACCGGCAAGTACAGTGTGCCGGTAGTGGCAAACGGACATGTGTACATCGGCACGCAGAGCGGTGTGAATGTGTTCGGGCTGCTGCCGTAGCCATCGACAGAAGAAGCAAAAGGGCAGCCGATGGATTGGCTGCCCTTTTGCTTTGGAATCAGCGGCGGTCGGACTTCGGTGTGTTGCGGGCGCGGACCTTGAACCAGATGGGCGATCCGGCGAAGCCGAAGGCATCGCGGATCTGGTTTTCGAGGAAGCGCTCGTAGGAGAAATGCAATTTCACCTGGCGGTCGGTGAAGAGGACAAAGGTGGGCGGCGCGACAGCGGCCTGCGTCATGTAGTAGATGCGAATCTTCTTCGCGGCTGGAACAGTGGCGCGCTGGAAGTCGACGCGCTCGAGGAAGCGATTCATCTGCCCGGTGGAGACGCGCTTGCGGCGCTCGGTGGCGACCAGAGTGATGGCCTCATAGAGACGATGGAGATTGGTGCGCTGCACGGCGGAGAGAAAGACGATGGGCGCGTAATCGAGATATTTGAGGACGCGGCGCACCTGCTCTTCGAAGATGTTGCGATCGGCTGGCGGCTTGCCATCGGTGCGGCCTGTTGTAATCAGATCCCATTTGTTCACGACGATGATGACGGAACGGCCGCTCTCGTGTGCGTAGCCGCCGATGGTGGCATCAGTGGAGGTCACGCCTTCAGTGGCGTCGATGATGAGCAAGGCGACGTCGGCGGCTTCGAGATGGCGGCGCGCCATGATGACGGAGAGCTTTTCGGCCATCATGTGGGTCTTGCCCTTGCGGCGAATGCCAGCCGTGTCGACGAAGCGGTACTGCGCGCCGTTGTGCTCGACGACTTCGTCGACGGCGTCGCGTGTAGTGCCGGCGATGGGCGAGACGATGGCGCGTGAGGAGTTGGTGAGTGCGTTGAGCAGCGTGGATTTGCCGACGTTGGGCCGGCCGATGATGGCGATGGAGGTCTCGCGCTGGGCGTACTCGCCGTGGGTGCGGTGGAGTGGTTCAGTAGCAGGTTCCTCGGCTGCGTCGGCGAGTTCCTCTTCTTCCTCTGGGGCAGGGAACTTCAGCGTGTCGAAGACCACATCGAGAAGATCGCCGATGCCGCTGCCGTGCTCAGCGGAGATGGGGAAGAGCGCCTGGACGCCGAGGCGGCGGAAGTTTTCTGCCTGCGGGAGAAGCTGGTCGGTGTCGACTTTGTTGACCGCGAGGAAGACCGGCTTGCCGGAGCGAATGAGCAGGCGGGCGAGTTCGATGTCGGAAGATGCGAGCTCGGTACGGCCGTCCACGACCATGATGACAACCTGGGC
>JAUTWX010000099.1 GCA_030838385.1 Acidobacteriaceae bacterium | reverse complement strand
GCCCAAGCTGGACGCGCTCATAGCGGCGGGTGTGGAAGTCCTGTACCGCCTCGCGAAAGGCCTTTTCATTATTGGGCGGCGGCTGCAGTTGGCCGTCGGGCGGGATGGCCGGGTTCATGTCGTCGATGTTCACGGTGGTGCCGGCGATGGCGAAATGCGACGCCTGCTCTGGCGACATGCTGTCAAAGGGCACACCGGGCATGAGCAGCGAGTAGATGGCATAGGAGTCGCTGGCGCGGTCGACTACCATCGGTGTCGGCTTGGCATGTGGACGCGGCTGGCCAAGCGAGCTTGCCGCGAAAAAAGCGAGTACGGCGATCGCAACCGCGAGGCCGGGCCTTTGTTTGCGAACTTGAATGCGTGCCATGGTGCACTCCGTTGCGGGTGACTTCATTCTCTCTTGATGCCGGCGGTCGGGTCCGGCAAACAGACGCACGCCTTGGCCAAGCTGCTCACGGGCATAGTCTCTATGGTGCGGTCCAGATCAATGCTCTGACAAGCGCGATGCTGACAAGCGGGGCAGCAGCAGTTGAAAGAACGCGTCGCCATTCGCCTTCAGGCACGCGTGTGCATTGGCCTGACCCTCCACCACGCGGGTGAAGCCTTTGTCGTCTATTTGAAGGCGGAGCGGCGTCGTGGGGCAGATCTCCGGGCGCAGAGCATAGGTGACGGCCATGGCATCGTAGAGCGTCGGGGTGTGCTGGTGATTGGCGAGCTGCCACTCGGTGGTGAGAACGAGTAGAGCATCCGTGGCAGGGGTGCTGCGGGCGGCCACCTGGGCGAGCTTGCTGTCGTCGAGCTTCCACTGGGTGGAGTCCAGCGGCATCATGAAGATGGGGACGCCGGAGGCGAGCAGCTTGCGGCCGGCGGCGGGGTCCATGGCGATGTTGTACTCGGGCTGGGGTGGAGGCGGCGGGGTGGCGCGGGGGTTGCCGTAGCCGCAGTGGATGGAGCCGCCCATCAACACTACGCGATCGAGCAGGCGAAAGGCCGCGGGGTCGCGATCGATGGCCGCACCGATGTTGGTGAGCGGTCCGATGGCAATGAGGGTGACCTGATGCGGATAGCGGCGCGCCTGGGCGAGGAGGAAGTCGACTGCGTTGCCGTGCGCCGGTGCGGAGCCCGCAGCGGCCCATGCGCGCTGCGAGAAATTGGTTTTGCTGTGCGTGGGAACGCCGGCCTCGACCGGAATGTTTTTGGCGCCATCCGTGGCGAGGAGGCGCGCGGCAAGGCGTGCGCGGAGTGCGGTGTCGCCCCAGGCAGCGGTGATGCCGAGGATCTCGAACTCCGGGCTATGCAGCGCCAGGGTGAGAGCGTAGGCATCGTCGATATCGTCGCCGATGTCGGTATCGACTATGACCTTCTGGCGCTGGGCGCATGCGGCGGAGATCGCTGTGAGTAGCAGGACGAGCCACAGCGAGAGCAAGCGACGGGTCTTGAACAATGGGCACTCCAGACGTGATGTGGGTGCACTGCATCAGCGCGTTCGATTCTAACTGGAGGCTCGCGATTCTTTTTCCGCCAGGGGCTGCCGTCTCCACCCGTGGATGGATGGCAGTGTGCAACTCGATCGCGTATTCTTCCACGCGAGGAACCGTCCATCCGTGTCCAGACCATCACATCTCCTGCTCCAATGTGCGCTCGTATTGATTCTGAGCTCGTCGCCGCTTTGCATTTGCACGCAGGCGCAGGCTCCGACGGGCGTGCCGCAACAGGGCCCGCAGCAAGGGATGAGCGGCGGTGTGAATACCGGCGGAAACTTCGCACCGGTGCTGGATGCGCAGAAGCGGCCGATCACGGCGGGTGGGTTCGTCGATCATGGCACGCCGATTTTCATCGATATCGCGGAGAAGGCCGGCCTGTCGAAGTGGTCGCATCATGACGGAACGAGGGAGAAGGAGTTCATCCTCGAGACGCCGGGGTCGGGCGTCGGGCTGATCGACTACGACAACGATGGCTGGCTGGACATTTACCTGGTGAATGCGACGACTTACGATGCGCTTTCCGGGAAAGCGGAAGCGCCGCATGCCGCGCTCTTCCGCAACAATCACGACGGCACGTTCACCGATGTTGCGGCCAAGGCGGGTGTGACCAACGACCGGTGGGGCTTCGGCGTCGCCATCGCCGACTACGACAACGACGGATGGCCGGATATGTACGTCACGAATATGGGTGGCAATCGCCTGTACCACAACAACCACGACGGCACTTTTACCGATGTTGCTGAGAAGGCGGGCGTGACGGTCGGCGGCTGGTCGACGGGCGCCACCTGGGGCGACTACGACGGCGACGGCAGGCTCGACCTGTTCGTGCCGGGCTATGTGCACTTCGATAAGAATCAGCCGCCGACGCCCGGATCGTCTGCAACCCTCGCGCGGAACTTCTGCCAGTTCCGGGGCGCGCCGGTGATGTGCGGACCACGCGGTCTGGAGGGCGAGCACGATCATCTGTTTCACAACAATGGCGACGGGGCGTTCACGGATGTGAGCGAGAAGGCCGGGGTTGCAGATAAGGCCGGATATTACGGGCTATCCAGCGTCTTTATCGACTTGAACAACGATGGCAAGCCCGACCTGGTGGTGGCCGATGACTCGACGCCGAATTATGTGTACCTGAACAAAGGCGACGGCAGCTTTGAAGATGCGAGTTATGCCTCGGGCTATGCGCTGAACGAGAATGGCCGCGAAACGGCTTCGATGGGCATTGCGCTGGGCGATTACCAGAACAACGGCCGCATCGATCTGTTCAACACCACGTTCTCAGACGACTATGACGTTCTCTACCACAACGATGGCGACGCGAACTTTACCGATGTGAGTTATGCGGCGGGCGTGGCCGAGCCGACCGTGCCCTTTCTGGGTTGGGGCGACGCCTTCATGGATTACGACAATGACGGCTGGAAGGATTTGTTCATCGCGAATGGTCACGTCTATCCCTCGGTGGACAAGAACGACTGGGGAACGACCTTCGCGGAGCGTCCGCTGCTCTTTCGCAATCTTGAGGGGAAGCGTTTCGAGCTACAGCCGGCGGTGACCGGGACGGGGCTGGCCGTGGTGCGTCCGGCGCGCGGAGCCGCTGTTGGCGACCTGTTCAACGATGGCAAGCTGGACGTGATCATCAACAACATCGATTCGCCGCCTACGCTGCTGCGCAACGTGAACCCGGACCATCATCACTGGGTGGAGTTGAAGCTGGTGGGCGCAAAAGGCCCGCGTGATGCGGTTGGCGCGACGGCCTATCTGACCTGCGGCGGCATGCGGCAGCGGGGCGATGTCTACAGCGGCGGCAGCTACGCCTCATCGAGCGACCAGCGCGTGCACTTCGGGATCGCGGACAGCGGCAAGGTGGATGTGCTCGAGATTCATTGGCCCGACGCCACGGTCGAGAAGGTGCAGTTGCCGGGGGTAGACCGCGTCTTCACAGTAGAAGAGGGCAAAGGCGTGACGGGCCACGCGCCTGCCGCCAAGACAAAATAGTGTGGGCTCAGTTTGTGGGTGCCACTTGTGTAGCCGGTGCGTAGTGAGCGGTGGCATGCCGCTGCATGTTTCGGTTGTGCACCTGAACGACGCCGGCAAAGAGAATCGCGAAGAGGGCAATGAAGAAAACGGCGAAGGCCAGAAGGTGTTTGCGGGAGAGGTCGCGCATAAGTGGCAGCCATGCTCTACCTCCGATGACACGATCGTCAAGTGGCTTCTGTCGCAGCTATGGTTCCACTTCGCATTCGGGATGCTGCAGGCTCTCTTGACCGGAATCAACCCCGCCGCTTGGCAGCCACGGGCGCGGTGGAGTTACGTACGATGAGCTCCGGCCGGATGCGGTATTCGAGGGCGGGGAGCGGCCCATCTTCCCGCTTGCCTGCGCGGAAGAGCGCCTGAAAGGCGCGGTCGGCGATGGCGGCTCGCGACAGACGTACAGTGGTGAGTGCCGGGTGCAGGAAGGCGCTGATCTCGATGTCGTCGAAGCCGACGACGGAGACGTCCTCGGGCACGCGCAGGTTGTGGCGATGCAGAGAGCCGATGGCACCAATTGCCGTGAGGTCGTTGGAGGCGATGACGGCGGTGGGGCGCTCCTCTAAGGTGAGGAGGCGATCCATGGCGGCGCGTCCGCCGTCGATGCGGTGATTGCCGACTTCGATCAGCGACTTGTTGACGGCGAGTCCCTTGCGCTTGAGTGACGCGAGCAGCGCCTGGCGGCGGGTGCGCGCGGAGGCCAGGTCCATGGGGCCGCCGATAAAGGCGATGCGGGTGTGGCCAAGCGAGGCGATGTGCTCGACGGCATCGTCGACCCCGGCGCCGTAATCGACCAGGATATTGCTGATGCCGTTAGCTGGATCGCCGGTGTCGAGGAAGACCATGGGGATCTGCCCGCGGTGGAAACGGTCGATGAGGTGGGATCCCATCTCGGAGGTCATGACGGCAACGCCGTCGACCTTGCGCTCCAGCATGCGCTGCACGCAGACCTCAGTGCGCTCCGGGCTATATCCGGTATTGGCGACGATGACTTCGAAGCCGTTGCGCACGGCCATGTCTTCGAAGGATTTGACCAGTTCGGGAAAGAAGGGGTTGGTGATGTCCGAGATGATCAGGCCGTAGATGCGGCTGCGGCCGGAGCCCAGCGCCCGCGCATTGGTATTGGGGTAATAGCCTAGCGCTTCGATGGCGCGGCGCACCCGCTCCGCCGTTTTGGGCGCCACCTTGTTGGATCCATTGATGGTGCGGGATACCGTGGCGGTGGAGACGCGTGCCCGATCTGCAACTGCCTGGATGTTCATTTGCCCCCAAGAGGGTCTGCAGGCTGGAGAACCCGGGTGACCCGCCGATTGAACAGAGGATAACCTGCCGTGTGATATTCGAGTTATTGTGAACGCTCGGAAGAAGTTGTGTTGTTCTGGTTGTAATCGGTTACAATCCTGACGGCGATCAACGTACCCGGAGTCAGTTTCGTCATGACATTGCAGCGCAATGCCTTTCCGCACCGCCGCTACAACCCTCTGCGTGGCGACTGGGTGCTGGTTTCGCCTCACCGGACCCAGCGTCCGTGGCAGGGCGAGATGGGGAAGACGGAGACGGCTGCTCCGGTCCATTACGACCCGAAATGCTATCTTTGCCCCGGTAATGAACGCGCCGGCGGGCACCGGAACCCCGAATACACCTCGGTCTTCGCCTTTGACAACGACTACGCCGCCCTGTTGCCGGATGCGCCGGCGCCTGCCGCGACCGACTCGCCGCTGCTGCGGGCCGAGCAGGAGCGCGGGATTTGCCGCGTGCTCTGTTTCCATCCCGACCACAGCCTGACGCTGGCCCGCATGACCGTTCCGGAGATCGAGACGGTGGTGGAAGCGTGGACTGCGCAGTACGTTGAGCTTGCCTCTCGGCCCTTCGTCCAGCACGTACAGATCTTTGAGAATCGCGGCGCGATGATGGGCGCGAGCAACCCACATCCCCATTGCCAGATATGGGCCACGGAGCATGTGCCGGACGAGCCTGCCGCAGAGTGGGTGAACCTGAAGCTGTGGAGGGAGACGCATGGCCAAGGCTTGCTGGCGGATTATGTGGCGCTCGAGCTGGAGCAGAAGGAGCGGATCGTCTGCCAGAACGACGAATTTCTGGCGGTGGTGCCGTACTGGGCGGTGTGGCCATTTGAGACGCTGGTGCTGGCACGGTTACCGCTCCGCTCGCTTCGGGAGTTCAGC
>JAUTWX010000033.1 GCA_030838385.1 Acidobacteriaceae bacterium | reverse complement strand
AAGGCGTCGGGGTGTTGTTGCAGCATCGTGCCGTAGTTGGCCGCACTGACCCACACCCGTAGAGTGCGGAAGGAGATTTCCGCAGGGGAGAAGTCGGGCTCAGCATACTCTACAATGCAGCCGAGAGATTCGAACGTAGCACGATGCGCGTCGACGACAGTGCGAACGCGAGGGTCGAACGGGACGCCGCCGAGGTCCTTGAACCATGCGATGCGCACACCCTTGAAGCTGCGATCGAGCGGTCGGGCGAAGACTCCGCCGGGCTCGTTGATTGCGAGTGGTGTGTTGGGATCGGGGCCGGCGATGGTGCTGAGCGCGAGGGCAAGGTCGGCGACGGAGCGGCCAAGGCATCCCATGGTGCTGAGGGTGGACCATCCGAAGTCTGCCTTGGGATTGGGGACGCGGCCGATGGAGGGGCGAAAGCCGACGACGTTGCAGAAGGCGGCGGGATTGCGCAGGGAACCTCCGGTGTCGGACCCGGTGGCGACGGGGACCATGCCGCAGGCCAGCGCGACGGCTGCGCCGCCGGAGGATCCGCCGCAGGTCTTGCTCAGGTCGTAGGGGTTGCGGGTTGCGCCGAAGACGGTGTTGAAGGTCTGCGAGCCGGCGCCAAATTCGGGCGTATTGGTCTTGCCGACGATGATGGCCCCCGCTTGCTCGATGCGCGCGACGATGATGTTGTCCTCTTTGGGGACGTGGTCCTTGAATAGCGGCGAGCCGTAAGTGGTGCGGATGCCGCGGGTATCGATGAGGTCCTTGTGGGCGACGGGCAAGCCGTGCAGCGGACCCAGCTTCTCGCCGCGCGCCTGCATCTCATCGGCCTTCGCGGCGGCTGCAGCGGCCATCTCCGGCACCAGGGTCACGATGGCGTTGACCTTTGGGTTGACGCGGTCGATCTGCTTGAGGTGCTCGGCCAGCGCTTCGCGGGCGGAGAGTTTCTTTCCGCGAATGAGTTGAGCCATCTCGACTGCGCTGGTGAAACAAAGCGCGGAGGCCGCTGGCTCGGCTTCAAGAGATGCAGTGGGGAAGAGAGACGCTGCGGTAATCCCCGCCAAGACTTCGCGGCGAGTCGGGTTGTCCGTGATCATGCGGGCGACTCTATCATCCGCGGGAGCGGAGCGGTAGAAGACGCGCATCCCAGATACAGAATTACGGGAATATGCACCGATTCAGCGTGCAATAGCCATTTTTCCCCATAGTGCTCCAGAACGCCTCAAATCTTGCTGTGTGGTAGTAACGGTGTTTACTTGTATAGGGGAAACTCCATGACCTCTGGCCTGCGCAGCCCTGAAACAAGACCGAGCGATAACCGCTTTCAACTGGTGTCCTGGGAGTCGCTGTCGCTGGTAGAGACGATCATGTACGCGGCAGTGGGTGTCGTTCTTTCACTGGCTGCCATGTTCGCTCTCTTCACGGCCTGCCAAACGCTGTGGCAGGGCCTTGCGGCAGGGGCATCCGCAAAGACCGTGGTGGAGGTGATCGATCGGCTTCTCGTGGTGTTGATGTTGGTTGAGATATTGCATACCGTGCGAATCTCCATCCGCTCACACACATTGGTGACAGAGCCTTTTCTGGTCGTGGGTCTCATCGCCACGATTCGCCGTATGCTCGTCATTACCCTGGACGCGGCGAATTTAACCGGTGCTGCCAACTGGGCAATGGATGGGCAGGCAAAACTGCGGGCATCGATGCTCGAACTCGGAATCCTGGGCGTCATTGTCATCGTGCTGGTTATCTCGATCCACATCCTTCGCAAGAGCCAGTCTCCGGAGGAAGAAGAGGAAACGAAGAGATCGGAAGGCAGCCCGGAGGGCAAGCCCGGCTAAGGCGACGCCCGCATGATGTGAATGCGGAGGCGCGGCGACGCCGCATAATGGAGAGATGGCAGAGACCGAACGCCTTCCCCTGAGCGAATTCGATCTACAGAACAAGAAAGCCGGCGCGACCATCGAGCGTGTGACCGCGATCTGGCGCCGTGGCGGCACGGTGGCGTTTCCCACCGAAACGGTTTACGGACTGGGAGCGAATGCCTTCGACGCGAAGGCGGTGGAGGCAATCTTCGCGGCCAAGCAGCGGCCGGCGTGGGACCCGGTGATCGTGCACGTGAGCGATGGGTTGCCATTGGGCCGGCTGGTGGCGGAGGTGAGCGATACCGCTCGCGCGCTGATGGAGGCCTTCTGGCCCGGGCCGTTGACGCTGCTGCTGCCCCGGGGGCCGGATGTGCCGGATGTGGTGACCGCGGGTCGTCCGCTGGTGGGAGTGCGGGTGCCGGCGCATCCTGTGGCGCGCGTGCTGATCTCTGCGGCAGGCATGCCGATTGCCGCGCCCAGCGCCAACTCCTTCGGACGGCCGAGCCCAACCACGGCAGCGCACGTATTGGAAGACCTGGACGGCCGCATCGACGCGGTGGTGGACGGCGGCCCGACCTGGCACGGTGTGGAGTCGACGGTGGTGGACGCAAGCCAGTCGCCGATCATTGTTTACCGGCCCGGGGCAGTCACGCTGGAGGCGCTGCGCGGCGTGGCCGGTGAGGTGAAGTTGTATGAAGCCACCGGACTGGAGGCGGGAGAGGAGCCCTCGGGGTTGCCTTCGCCGGGCGTGGGAAGCCGTCACTACGCGCCGCGGGCCCGGATGATTCTGGTGGAGACGCAGGCGGCCGGAGACGAGGAGGCGGTGGTTGGCTTCCGGCTATTTCATGCGGTTGCCAGGATCAAGCGTGAGGGCAATGGCGTGCGCGTAGGTGTGATGGCGCCTGAGGAGTTCAAGAGTGATGTGCGGGCGGCGGATGCGATTTTCGGATGGGGACGCTGGGGCGACCTGGAGTCGCTGGCGCAGCGGCTGTTTGCCGGGCTGCGCTGGCTGGATACACAGGAGGCGACGCACATCGTGTGTCCGCTGCCGGCCCAGCGGGGCATAGGACGCGCGCTGCGGGATCGGCTTGAAAAGGCGGCGCGGCTGCCGCTGGTGAAGAGCTAAGGAATTGCAACCCGCCGCGAATCAGGGCCGCGCGTCGCCGGCCTTATAGAGATACTTGATGGCTGTCTTGTAGATGAGGGTGCGGACGTTGCCGTTCCGCACCTTGATGGTATCGGTGTCGTACCACTCGATCGCGCCGTCAATGCGGTCACCGTCTTCCAGCATGAAGACCATGCGAGTCTGCGAGTGCATCTGCTTCTGCAGGTAAAAGGGCTCTGCAGGCGAGCTTGCGGCGCGTCCATTTGCCGCTGGCGTCGGCTGCTGGTGGATGAGCAGTGGGGTCTCTCGCCGCACATAGGAGCGGCGATTTCTTACTTCCAGGGGGAGGCTGGGCCGGACAAGCTTGCGCGGGCCTGACGGCGGAAGCGAGGGTATAGTTGCGCCCTCAAGAAGTTCTTCGCCCTCATCGTGGGACGGGACTGCTGAATGGTTCGCCATAAGCGTGCCTGTTGGTGTTACTTCATGTAGATGCACAATCCGGCCCGAAAGACAGAGAAAGATTTGCTACGTGCGAACCTGGCCGGTTGCTGATGGATGAGGAGCGTTGGTGATCATAACGCAAAGACTTGCAGGCAACGCCAGGGAAATCTGCGCATCGTAACGGGACATTAACGAGCCGGCAGGCTGGTGGCGAATGCGTCGAGCGAGAGTGAACGCAGCAGGTTGCGCCGCATTCCCGATTCGACCTGGTCGAGCCCGCGGGATGCTGCTTCGATCCACGCGGGGGTGACGCTCCCGGTCATACGGGCGAGTTCGGTTGCCAAATCCGTGTTGCGGATCAATGCCGGGACGCCGGAGTGGATCAGCAGCAGATCTTCGAGAAGAAGACTCAATGCATGCAGCATGGCGGAGGTCTTTTGCGCGCCCTCGGCCCCGGCGCGGTAGCTCTCGGTCATGCGGAAGAGCGCGCTGTAGTCGGGTTCGGCCAGCGATGTGCGCAGTACGGTGAGTGCATCCTGGCGGCTGGCAAGATACGCGGGCAGATCGAAGCCGAGAGCGCGGCCGACAGCGCCCTCTGCGAGGCGGCCGACGAGGGTGCGCTGGGCGGCCTTCAGCTCCGGGCGGCGCGCGGCGAGCAGGACATCGATCTCGGCAGACGGCAACGCGCCGAGCCGCAGTATGCCGGCGCGGGAGCGGATGGTGGGCAAGAGCTCGCTGGGATTCTCCGCCAGCAGGATGAGGGTGGCGTGCTCCGGCGGCTCTTCGAGGATTTTGAGCAGGGAGTTGGCTG
>JAUTWX010000492.1 GCA_030838385.1 Acidobacteriaceae bacterium | reverse complement strand
CCAGGGCGAACTGCTGGGCGTAATTCCACAATGTCGCGATGCTATAAGTCTTGCCGTCCTTGGTGGTGCCCGAGATGGTGTTGTCGAAGTATTGCATCGCGAGATCGCCGTTGGTGAGGGCGTATTTGTCCATCTTGCCGCCGTCATAGGCTGCCGTGTACGAGGCTCCGTTGTGCTTAAGATCGGCGGTCGTGAGGGTGCTCAGCAGGGTGGGCGAAACGGTATTTCCGCCGGCATTGATCTGATGGTAGCTGGGCGCGGTGGGATCGAGGCCGTTGGCCATTGGGTAGGTGCCGAAGAGATTATCGAAGGAGTGGTTCTGCAGAATCACGGTGATGATGTGGCTGATGGGCGACTTCGGGGTGCCTGGAGGAACCGCAGTCACGGTTGCGGTAGCGGTGGCTGTTCCTTGTGGGCTGGTTGCGATGATGGTGTAGGTAGTGGTCGCCGCAGGAGTGATGGACGCCGATCCGCTGAGCGCCAGCGGCGCCGTTCCCACCGACGGATCGATGCCGACGGTGCTGGCATTGCTGCTGGTCCAGGTGAGAGTAGCGGTGCCACCAGTGGTGATCGTTGTGGGGGCTGCCACGAGGGTTACGGTTGGCGCCGGGGGTGGAGACGGAGCTGAAACGGTCACGGTCACGGCGGAAGAGGCGGTGCCACCTGTTCCAGTCGCGGTGATGGTGTAGGTGGTGGTGCTTCCCGGAGTGACGCTGGCAGAACCCAACAGCGGCAAACCGGCGGCGCTGATACTTGGAGCGATACTGACTGAAGTGGCGTTGGTGCTATTCCACGTAAGTACGACGGATTGGCCAAGCGTGATTTGAGCAGCGGCTGCCTGGATAGTGACGGTTGGGGGCGGGGAGGTTCCGGCGGGAGGGTCGGAGGCGGTTCCAGAGCTACCGCTACCACCGCAAGCCCCCAGACAGAGCGCGAGCAATGGCATTGCCAGGCCAGCGAAGATGGTTCGGAACTGGTTGTTCTCGCCGGGAAGGGTAGCCATACCCGTTGTGTTCACCGGAGAGACCCCGAAAAAACACTGATCAACGCTGCTGGGGACACAGTCCTCATAGATACGCGGGCCATTCTCCTGTCTTCCTGGCCGTTCGATTCTGAGATTTTTTCGGCGCCGCCGGCCCATGGATATGAGGTGGTTGCCAGGCCTGAGAGATCAATGCGTTCAGAACTGTTTCCCTCTGATGAATGTTTGGTTAAAAACGATGTGTCGTCGTCCGGATATTATCGGGGGGTTTTCGCATGACAGAAGTGCCGGCGACAAGCTCGCCTAGGCATGATGGCGAAACAGTCCCTTTCTGGGAATTGACCGGCCCTCTGTTATTGACACCTATTTGCGTCGACCCTATGATTCTTGCCCGATCCCTTGGGGAGCTTTTCTCGTCCCTCACATTGGTTTCTCGTTAGCCGATCGCCTATTCCCGCTGTCTGCGGTTCGCGTGTCTTTTGGAGGTCTCGTATGAATCTGCTCTCTATCGTGGGCAAGGGTCGAGCTGTGCTCGGCTGCGCCTTAGCACTCACAGTTACGCTGTCTGCGGCCGCGGCGGTTCAGGGCTCGCCCAGGCAGCCGGCCATAACGAAGAAGATCGACGAGACCAGGCTGGCAAGGCTGGTCGGGAATGTGCGACCAGAGGCAAACAGCCGGAACGATCGTGGCGCGGTGGGCGATTCCATGCAACTGCAGCATCTGCAGCTTCTGCTGAAGCGTCCGGCGGATAGTGAGGCGGCTCTCTCCGCGTACATGGACCGGCTACAGACTCCGGGCAATCGGGACTACCATAATTGGCTCACGGCAGAGCAGCTTGGAGCAACCTACGGCCCCAGCACCGCGGACATCGATACGGTGAGCGCGTGGCTGCAGATGCATGGGTTTCAAGTGAACGGGGTCTCACCGAGCGGCACCCGCATCGACTTCTCGGGGACGGCGGGACAGGTCATCGAGGCCTTCAAGACGGAGATTCATCAACTGGACGTGAAGGGGGAAAAGCACTTTGCCAACATGCAGGATCCTCAGATTCCCGAGGCCCTGTCATCCGTTGTGGCGGGCGTTGCCTCTCTGCACGACTTCAAACCGCATGCGATGCGGACACCGATCACTCCGATGACGGCAAAGGGCGCAACCCCATCCGCTGTGTCGCCCAACTACACGGTCGACGCCAACTATCAGCTTGTTGTGCCGGCCGATCTGCAGACCATCTATGACTTCACTCCGGCCTATAAGTCTGGCGCCGGACAGGGCCAGACGGTCATCCTGCTGGAGCGGACGGACCTTTACTCGAACGCCGACTACACCACGTTCCGCAAGACCTTCGGCCTGAATGCCTACAAGAGCAGCAAGTTCTCGGTTGTGCATCCGGGCGGCTGCGTGGACCCGGGAGTGGTTGTGGGCGATGACGGAGAAGCGGCGGTGGATGTGGAATGGGCGGCCGCGGCCGCTCCTGGAGCAAACATCGAGCTCGCGTCGTGCGCGGACTCTTCCACCAACTTCGGCGCGTTTATCGCTCTGCAGTCACTCATCGACGAACGGCACAGGCCGGCAATCGTGAGCCTGAGCTACGGCGGCCCAGAGAGTGAACAGGGTGCCGCGGGTAATCTCTACGTCTACCAGCTTTACCAGCAGGCGGCTGCCGAGGGGGTCTCCGTGTTCGTTTCGGCCGGCGACTCAGGGGCAGCCAGCGACAGCCAGAATTACGCCTACGCTCACAACGGGATCAATGTGAGCGGGCTGGCCTCCACGCCATTCAACCTGGCGGCGGGTGGCACAGACTATGCTGACGCATTCCTGGGAACTACGGGTAACTACTGGAACAGCACGAACACTGCCGTCTACGGGTCAGCCAAGTCCTACATTCCGGAGATCCCATGGAACGATTCCTGCGCGAGCCACCTGATTACCCTGGCGCTCGGGTACACCGTTCCTTACGGCACCGGCGGCTCCTGCAACTCGACGGTCGGCGCGGGATTTCTTGATACCGCAGCGGGCAGCGGCGGCCCCAGTGCCTGTGCCTACGGCACTCCGACGAACCCACCGCAAACCAGCGGGACCTGCCAGGGCTACAGAAAGCCCCTCTGGCAGCGCGGCGTCTACGGCAATCCCAACGATGGTGTTCGCGACCTGCCGGACGTCTCGTTGTTCGCGGCTAACGGCGTGTGGGGGCACTATTACGTCCTTTGCTACAGCGATCCAGCCGGCGGCGGCGGGCCTTGCACGGGGGCACCATCCACATGGGCGGGAGCGGGTGGAACGTCCTTCGTAGCGCCTATCCTTGCCGGAGTACAGGCACTGGTGAACCAGCGCTGGGGGCGTTACCAGGGCAATCCGAACTATGCCTACTACCTGCTGGCCGATTTCGAATATGGCCAGCACGGAAGCACAGCCTGCAATTCGACCAATGGAACCGCCAAGTCCTGCATCTTCCATGACGTCACACTCGGCGACATGGATGTGAACTGCAGAGGAAAGGTGAACTGCTATCGTCCGTCGGGAACGAACGGCGTTCTCTCCGTCAGCTCGAGCAGCTATAAGCCGGCGTATGGGGCGACCTCGGGCTGGGACTTTGCGACGGGCATCGGCACGCTCGACGTGAATCAACTGGTACGGTCGTGGGTGTGGTTCAAATAGGGGACTCTCCCATTCCGGAGATCCAGAGCAAAGGGCCGCCTGAACCCAGGCGGCCCTTGCCGTTGCTGGCGAGAGTAGCGAGGCAGGCATCCCTTCTCACTTCTGGAAGAAAAGGACGAACCACCGGACGGATTCTGGCATCCTGTGAACAGGCATCTATGACGCCGACCGCGACCACCAGCCGACCTTCCACCAGCAGCCGAGCCGCCATCGCCGGGCGGGGGATGAGCCGTGCCGCGTTTCAGCACACGCTAGACAGCGCCAAGCGCACCATCCTGCTGCGCGAGATTGCGATGCTGGCGATCGACAGCTTCCGGCTGAACAAGGTCCGCTTTGCCCTGACGGCTCTGGGCATGGTGATCGGTTCGGCCTCGCTGATCCTGGTGGTGACCATCGGGCTGACCGGCAAGCAATATGCGATGAAGCTGCTGGAGAACATCGGACCCAATATGGTCGAGGTGGAGTATGCAGGCGGCTCTTCGAGCAGTGTTGGCGAGTACCGGAACGACCTGCTGACGATTGACGATGAGCGGGTGGTGGACTCGCAGGTGCCGGCGATCGCTGCGTCGTCGCCCATGTTGGAGATGCACGACCGTGTGAGCTTCGGCGGGGGCAATGCCAAGGACGTCCTGGTGCTCGGTGTCTCACCGCAATATCGGGAGGTGCGCCACCTGATCGTGACGGCTGGACGTTTCTTCGACGATACGGACGAAGCGACGCACGCCAAAGCGGCGGTGGTCACCATGCCCTTCGCCACGCAGATGTTCGGCAGCCCGGATGCCGCAATCAACAAGACATTTGTACTGCGCGGGATGCCGATCACGATTGTCGGGACGTTCAAGGAGAGCGTGAGCACCTTCGGCATGTCCGAGGTGGCGGATCAAACGATCCTGATTCCCTACTCGGTAGCGCGCTACTTTACGGGAACCGACAAGGTGAAGCAGATCTTCTTTTCCATCCGGGACAAGAACGACATTCCTTTTGCGACGAAGGACATTCTGAAGATTATCCAGAGCAGGCATCAGCCGAACTCGGTGTACACAGCGAATACCCTGGTGGAGATTTTGCGAGTAGCGGGACAGATTGCCGATGGCCTGACGGTGATGCTGCTGCTGCTGGCAGCGGTGACGCTGGCTGTAGGCGGCGTCGGCATCATGAACATCATGCTGGCGAATGTGCGCTCGCGCATCCGCGAGATCGGCATCCGCAAGGCGCTGGGCGCGACCGCGCGCGAGATCAAACTTCAGTTTCTAATGGAGGCGGTCTTCATCTCGCTGGCTGGCGGAATCGTCGGCGCAATCTTGGGCATGGCGCCGCCGCTGGGTGCGCGCTTCTTTACGGCATATAAGGTTCCGATCTCGCCCTGGTCGGTGGTCATCGCACTCGTGACTTCTGTGCTGGTGGGCGTGATCTTTGGAACGCTGCCTGCGACACGCGCAGCGCAACTCGATCCGGTGGAAAGCCTGAAGTACGAGTAGATGTGTCGCGGCGTACCGCGCCGAGCAAGATACTCACGCTATTTACTGAATGTAAGCGACGCCTTCGAGCGCGGTCTGCAGACAATCGAGCGAGCAACGCGACATCTCAAGGCTGGTGATGGCTTCGCGCAGGTTCTCGGCGCTGGCGCCGTAGCCGTGACCAGCGAGGAAGTTCGCGGCGAGGTCCGCCGCCTGCCAACTGTCGAGCTGGCCGCGGAGCAATTCGCTGCGCAAATTGGTCAGCTCAGCCGCGCTGAACTTTTCGATCTGCGGTGCAGGCTGCAACTCAGTTTCAAGCGGAAGGCCCGCGGCCCTGTCTGCCTGAAGTGGATCCTGTCTCACCTGGTCTTCCATGGCCGTCCTCCTTCCTCGTATTGCTCTCTATCTGTATTAACCCAGTACGCACAAAATGTCGCGCTGGTTCAATGCGTCCCCATCTGTATAGATGGACGCTGACTTACCCTATTGGTATGTATGCAGAAAATGAATCTCTGTTTGTTGTCATGAATCGTGAGTATCCCGCATGACTGGACCGAGCATGAAGGATGGGCAAGAAAATGAACGGAAGCCGGATTTCCTGGAGAAGCGTGGCTTTACCTGGGGAGCTCTGGTGGTCCTGCTGGTACTGACATTGATTGCCGCGATGGTGCTTGCCTATCTCATAACGATGCACAATTTTCCTGCGCACTGAAAGATTTTGACGCAGTCATTGCCGCGCGGCATCTGCAAGTAATACGGGCAAGCCATCGCGTATGGGATAAGAGCGCCCGCAGCCGGTACAGAGCACCGATTCCTGGCCGACCGATGTCAGCGCCGCATGGCATACGGGGCACGCCAGAAGGCGCAACGCAATGTCGTCGATGACTGGTTTCTGCATCTTCTCCAAAGTGTAGAGCCGGCGTGCGTGCGCTGCGGCAATTACCATAGAAGCAGCGCATTTATAGGAGTGGCATGGCAGAGGCACGCAGGCTGGATGGCGCGGCAATCGCAGCAGCGATCAAGGAAGATGTGGCAGGTGAAGTGAAGGCGCTGGCGGCGCAGGGCATTCGCCCCGGACTGGCCGCGGTGCTGGTGGGGCATGTGCCCGCGTCTGAAATTTATGTGCGCAGCAAGGTGCGCACGTGCGAAGAACTTGGCTTGGGAAGCGATCTGCTGACGCCGCCCGCAACGGTGACGACAGAAGAGATGCTGGCACTGGTAGCCGAGTTGAACGGCCGCGACGATGTGGACGGCATTTTGATTCAGCTCCCGCTGCCGCCACAGGTGAATGCGAAGCGGCTGCTGGAGGCGGTGGCTCCAGAGAAGGATGTCGACGGGTTTCACCCGGTGAATGTTGGCCGGCTACAAACCGGGCAGCCGGCGCTGGCGCCCTGCACACCCGCGGGTCTGATTGAGATATTGAAGCGCAACGCTATTCCGATTGCCGGACAGAATGCGGTGGTCGTGGGCCGCAGCGACATCGTCGGCAAGCCGGCGGCGATCCTGTTGCTGGCGGAGAATGCGACAGTGACTATCTGCCATTCGAAGACGCGCGATCTGCCGGCTGTCTGCCGTGGCGCGGACATACTGGTGGCTGCGATCGGCCGTCCAGGATATGTGACCGCGGATATGGTGAAACCGGGCGCAACAGTGCTGGACGTTGGCATCAACCGGCTGACGACGCTGGAAGAGTTCGATCGTTTCTTTCACGGCAACACCCGACGGGAGGAGTTATTTCGCGCGAAGGGATCGACGCTGATTGGCGATGTGCATCCCGCGGCGTATGCGGTATCGGGCGCTTACACGCCTGTGCCAGGTGGAGTGGGGCCGCTGACCATTGCGATGCTGATGGCAAATACCGTGCGCGCGGCCAAGCTGCGCCGCGGACTGCTGTAAGGCGCGCGGATGTTGCGCGTTGGCCTAACCGGCGGATTGGGCAGCGGCAAGACCACGGTGGCAGGAATCTTCCGCAGCCTGGGCGCGCAGGTGATGGCGGCCGACACTGTGGGCCGCGCCATGATGGAGCCGGGCGAGGCAGTGTATGACGAGATTGTGCGGGTCTTTGGGCCGGCGGTGGTGCGCGCCAATGGGACGTTGGACCGGCATAAGCTGGCGACGATCGCCTTCACGGATGGACAGCTCGCAGAGCTGAATGCGATTGTGCATCCGCCGGTGATCGCGGAGCAGCGGCGTTGGATGGAGGCGCTTGAACGGGAGCAACCGGAGGCGGTGGCGATCTATGAGACGGCGCTACTGTTTGAAGCCAGCAAAGCTGCGGGGACACGCGACTGGCAGGAGCGCTTTGACCGCAGGATTCTGGTGACTGCACCGGAAGCATTGCGCATCGCACGGTATGTGGCGCGCATGGGGGGGCCGGATGCCGACGCCGCCACGCGCGCAGCGCTGGAAGAGGAGGCACGGCAGCGTATGGCCGCTCAGATGTCGGAGGAAGAAAAGATGCGGCTGAGCGATACCATCATCCGCAATGACACGTCTTTGGAAGATGTAACACGGCAAACGGAGGCCGTGTATCGAGAGCTGCGCGCGCTGGCGACAGCCTCGCGATGAACTGAATGCAGTGAAGTAAGGAGAGAACGACCACTTATGAACCTTCGCCGTCTTGCAGTGCTTGTTGTTTTGATCGTAGCTGGTTTCTCGTACGTCACGACGTATGGTATTCCGGGCGTGCAGGAGCTGCCGCGACTCGCACATCGAGAGCTGCCGCTGCTGACCCGCGAGGTCCGGCTGAATCACTCGCTCGACCTGACCGAGGCCGACGCGCAGAGCAGCTACGACAATGTGGAACAGAACAATATTTCTGTCTACCGGCGGGTGCTGCCCGCGGTGGTGAACATTACCTCCAATGCAGTGGCCTATGACTGGTTCTGGGGCGCAGTGCCGCAGCAGGGGCAGGGCTCCGGATTTGTTGTGGATTCGCACGGCCACATCCTAACCAACTATCACGTGATTGAAGGCGGCCGGCAGATTGAAGTGACGCTGGCGAACAAGCACAAGTACAAGGCTCAGGTAGTGTTGACCGACAAACCGCACGATCTGGCGCTGCTGCAGATCGATGCGCCGAACCTGACGGCGGCTGTCCTCTCGAATTCACAGAATCTGCAGGTGGGGCAGAAGGTGTATGCCATCGGCAATCCCTTCGGACTGAATGGCACGATGACGACGGGGATCATCAGCGCGCTGCGCTCGGTTCGTGGGCCGGAGGGCAACCTGATCGAGAACGCGATCCAGACGGATGCCGCAATCAATCCCGGCAACTCCGGCGGGCCACTGCTGAACTCCCATGGCGAGGTGATCGGCATCAATTCGTTGATTGCGACGGATCCGAATGCGCAAGTCCCGGTTGAGCAGAGTGCCGGCATCGGCTTTGCGATTCCCATCAACACGGCCAAGGCGGTGCTGGAAGACTTTGCGCACTATGGGCGCATTCGCCGGCCGTCGCTGGGCATCACTTCCCTGCCCATTGGACCGGACCTGGCACAGCAGATGGGACTGGCGGCAGGCTACGGCGTGCTAATCCAGCGTGTGCTCCCTGGCGGCGCTGCGGAACGCGCGGGACTGCACGGAGGCAACCAGCAGGCATACCTTGGCAACACGCCGATCTATCTAGGCGGCGACCTGATCATTGCCATCGACGGCAGGCAGGTGACCAGCGGACAAGATGTATCGCAGATTATGGATGAACACAAGACCGGAGACACGGTGTCGGTGACCTTCCTGCGCGGGCAGCACAAGATGAGCGCGCAGGTGACGCTGGAAGAAGCGGGCACGCAGACAGCGTAAGCTGATCGCAAGTTTGGACTGGCAAACCCAGGAGCCCCATGAGCAAGTGGACACCGCGACAGATGCCGCCGCAGCAGGGACGGCTTGCGATTGTGACCGGCGCCAACAGCGGCATCGGCTATCAGACAGCACGATACCTGTCGCGGGTTGGAGCGACGGTGATCCTGGCCTGTAGAAATCCTCAGAAGGGTGAGGCAGCACGCGCTAAGATCGTCCTCGACAATCCAGCGGCGAAGGTCGAAGTGCGCGTTCTCGACGTGGCGGATCTCGATTCCGTGCGGCGCTTCGCAACGGAGTTCCTGAGCGAGAACAGGCCGCTCGATCTGCTGATCAACAATGCCGGCGTGATGGCGATCCCGGAGCGGCGCACGACGCCGCAAGGTTTCGAAATGCAATTCGGCACCAACCACCTCGGCCACTTTGCGCTGACTGGGCTGCTGCTGCCAGCTCTGCTGCGCCAGCCGAATAGCCGCGTGGTGACGGTGGCATCGATTGCACACAAAGGCGGCAAGCTAAATTTTGATGATCTGAATGCGGAGCGCGGCTACGATCCGCGGGGGGCGTATCAGCAGTCGAAGCTGGCGAACCTGGTCTTCGGACTTGAACTTGATCGGCGGCTACGAACGCGGTCCGCAAATACGTCGAGCCTGATTGCACATCCGGGCGTGGCGGTGACCAATATCGTCAGCAATGGCATGGGAACGGGGTTGAAAGCGCGAGTTGCGAGCGCGGTCGTCTCGCTGTTTGCGCAGTCGGATGACCGGGGCGCGTGGCCACTGCTGTATGCCGCGACCTCGCCGGATGCGCATGGTGGCGGCTACTACGGGCCCGACGGGATTGCGGAAGTGAAAGGATCGCCGGTCGAGGTGAAGCCCAAGCAGCACGCGCTCGATCCGGCAGCGGGTAAGAAGCTGTGGGAGATATCTGAGACGCTGACGGGTGTGCGCTACGATGCGCTGAACTCGTAACTATTGCTTGCGCACATAGCGGCGGCCTTCAATGACATAGTTCCCGGATAGCACGCGGGCAATCGCATCCGCATAGGCGATGTGCTCTTCCGCTAGAATGCGCGCGCTGAGCGTGTGCGAGTCGTCCGTCTCGTGAACAGGCACGGTGCGCTGCAGGATGATGATGCCGTGATCGAGCTGCTCGTCGACAAAGTGTACGGTGCAGCCTGCGATTTTGACGCCGTAGTCGAAGGCTTGATGCTGCGCGTCGAGGCCTGGAAATGCGGGCAGCAGCGATGGATGGATGTTGAGGATGCGCTGCGGGAATGCCTGGATGAATCCGGGCGAGAGCAGCCGCATGTAGCCGGCGAGACAGATGAGGCCTACGTGATGTTCCTTGAGCGCGGCAATGATGGCGGCGTCGTGCTCGGCGCGTTTGCGGCCGTTGGCTTCGATAGCGATTGCGGTGAGACCGCGCTCGCGCGCGGCGGCGAGGCCAGGCGCGTCGGCTTTGTTCGAGATGACGACGGCGATTTCGGCGTTCGGAATCCGGCCGGCAGCGACGCTGTCCGCAATGGCGAGGAAGTTGGAGCCGCGACCGGAGAGCAGGATGCCGAGACGATGCGGCGTGCTCATGCGCGGTAGCGAACGCTGCGGTCGCCTTTAACGGCCTGGCCGATCACGTTGAAGGGCTCGCCGAGACGGCCGAGCAGCGCCTGTGCGCGCTTCCACTTCGCTTGCGGAATGACTGCGATGAGCCCGATGCCCATGTTGAAGGTGCGCAGCATCTCGACCTGCGGCACGTTGCCGAGCTGCTGCAGGTAGGCGAAGAGCGGCGGAAGCGGCCAGCTTGCAGTGTCGATCTCGGCGGAGATGTTCTTGGGCAAAATGCGCGGGAGATTTTCTGTGATGCCGCCGCCGGTGATGTGCGCCATGCCAGCGACAACGCCGGCGCGCGTGAGCTGGCGGATGACCGGCAGATAACTGCGGTGGATTTTCATTAATGCGGCGCCGGCTTTTTCCTTGAGGGCAGGAACGCGGTCGCCGGGCTTGTGGCCGGCGGTTTCGAAAATGAGCTTGCGGGCGAGCGAGTAGCCGTTGGTGTGAAGACCGGTGGAGCGCAATCCGACAATCACGTCACCCGGACGGATACTTTTCCCGGTGATGAGTTTGCCGCGGTCGACAATGCCGACGATGAAGCCAGCTAGATCGTATTCTCCATCCGAGTAGAAGCCGGGCATCTGGGCTGTCTCACCGCCGATGAGGGCACAGCCGTTTTCCTTGCAGGCCTTCGCCAGGCCGCTGACGACCCTCTCGATGATTTTGTTTTCGAGACGGCCGGTGGCGAGATAATCGAGGACGAAGAGCGGTTCCGCGCCCTGCACCGCAATGTCGTTGACGCAATGGTTCACCAGATCCTGGCCAACAGTGTCGTGGATACCGAGCTGAAAGGCTATCTTGAGTTTGGTGCCGACACCATCCGCGCTGGAGACGAGAACCGGGTTCTTATAGCGCTTTAGGTCGGGCGCGAAAAGGGCGCCAAATCCGCCGATGCCGCCGAGCACGCTGCGGGTGAAGGTCTGCTGCGCAAGCGCCTTGATGCGCTCCTTGGCCTGATCGCCGCGGGTGATGTCGACGCCGGCGTCGGCGTAGGTGACTTGGGTCTGCTTTGCTGCTGGCAACGGAACTCTTTCTAATGCGCAGGAAATAGTCGCGAAGGGTCAGTTTATCAGTGGAGATCAGGCTGTTGCGCGCGCTCGAAGCGGTGGAAGCGCTGCTCCAGCTGCCACTGCTGCCGCGCTTTGGGACTGGCAGCCAGCACGGCGCCACAAGTGACGTCGGGCTCGCCACCGCTGGTCAAACCAGACGCGCAGACGAGCTGCGGATGCCGATAGTCGTGGTCGCGCCACAGGCTGTCGCCGGGCAGAAAGCTGTACTCGATGGAGTTGCGCGCCATCTCTTTGAGGTCGGGATAGGTGAGGCCGAATGTCTCGGCGGCCACTAGGTACTCGTGCGTCAGGTCGATGCGCGAAACGCCCTCATCGTCGGTCGAGAGCGCCACGGGGACGTCGTATTTGCGATAGAGCGGCAGGGGATGATCCTTGCCCTTGATGCCCAGGATGACGTCGTTGCTGGTGAGGTTGATCTCGACCAGGATGTGGTGCTCGGCCATGGTCTTCAGCAGGTCGGAGGGCTGGTCTTCATACATCACATCTACGCCATGGCCGATGCGCTGCGCTCCGGCGATTTCCATCGCCTGCCGGATGTGAAAGCGTAGACCCTCCGGTGGCACGAGGCCCGGTGCGAGCTCGCCCGCATGCAGTGTGACGGGCACGTGTGGGTAGAGCGGGCGCAACGCAGCGATCATCTGCATGTGGAGCGTGTAGTCGCTGATGGAGTACTCAGCGTCTTCTGGCTGGACCAGATTGAGGCCGACGTAGTGTGGGTTAGGCGAGGCGAGGTCGGCCGCGGCCACTTCGAAGCCGAGGACGATCTGGGCGAAGACGGCCGGAGGGGGCATGTTGCGCAGTACCTGGTAGAGGTAGCGCACCTCGACCGTGCAGGCCGATGCAGGCTGCGCGGTTTCACAGCGCTCCTGCTGGCGGCGTGTCTGCTCGAAGTGATCCATCTGATTGCGAACGGCGAGCGCCTGCTGGCTGAGACCGGCATCGAGCAATTGCTGGCGCCAGGCAGCGTAGCCGGTCCCGGGCGGAACTGGCTTCGCCTTTGCAATGACGGAGAAGGCTGCGTCGGGGGTGTCCATCAACTCCAGATACTGTTCGTTCTGCGCCGCGGCGCGTGCGGCGATCTCGTCCACCCATTCGGGTTTGTGGCTCTCCGATAAGCCGATGAAATGATCGAAGCTGGCAAAAAAGTGATCGTGACCACTCTCGCCGGTCAGAGGCACAAATGTGCGCATGGAGAAGGCGTCGATCAGCTTGTCATAGAGCGGCTGATTCTGCTGCAGGGTGGATGCGGCGACCGTGCCTGCAGAGCAGGGTTCGGTGGCAAGCGGGATGCCGCGGTGGGCGAAGTCGAGCGCCTGCGGATCGATGCAGACGTGGTCTGCTGCAGCATCGCGCAACCAGCTCTCCGCGTAGACGGCCCCGGCGAGATGATTGTGCAGGTCACCACCCTTGGGCATGCCCGCAAGAAAAACATGCAAGGCGAGCGGACCGGCAGCGCGCGCCTGCTCCATGCTGGCTGTAGCCTGCTGCTCCGGCGTGCGGGCCTGCGCATGCGTGGGAAGAAACTGAAGCAGAACGGCAACTAGCAGAGTAAGCTGCGTGAGGCAGGAGCGAGAATTTAGCATGCGCGAAATGGCTCGAAGTGAAGAAAGATGGTTAGGTCGAATAACTTCCAGTGTAGGACAAACCCTGGTGTTGTTCATCACGATGTGCGCGACGGCACACGCGCAGAGCTGGCTTACACCGCTCCAAAACTTTACCCCGACTCAGAGTACCCTGCACCTGCGGCGCCACGCTGAGCCGGAAAAGCCCTTTACCGTGGCAGGGGAATGCGGAGCGTTTATGGGCCAGCAGGACGGCCAGTTTGAGGCGTGGCTGTTTCCGGTGAAGGTCCTGAGCCACATGCAGATCCAGGCGCAGGTGGAAGGCTATGATGTGCCGATCGACGTGAATGCGCACGCGACGGAGATCGACGTGGAGCCGGACCACACGACCATCACGTACTCGCACATCGCGTTCACGCTGCGGGAGACCTTCTTCGCGACGCAGTGCGGCCCGCAAGACACGGCGAAGGCTAGCACGGGTGCTATGGCCGTCTTCACGCTGGACAGCATCCGGCCGACAACGCTCACCTTCAGCTTCACGCCAGATGTAAAGCCGATGTGGCCTGCGCCGCAGCTTGGGCAGACAGATGCAGAGTGGATACCGCTGAAGCCGCATGCTCCGAACGCACTGACTGCGCCGGGCTGGTACATGCTGCACACCGATTGGCCTGAGCTCTCCGCCGCTGTAGCTATGCCGGGCACGCTGCCCGGCATCCTGCCGCCCTATCAGGAGCGACCGAAGTTTTATCCGACACAGTTGATCCTGCACTATGACCCGAAGGCCGACCGAGGCAAGGCATATCCACTGCTGATGGCGGTGGGACGCACGCGCGAGGCGGGTAGTCGCGCAAGTCTGGAGGCTGCGCTGGGTGAGGAGAATGCGCAGGCGTTGAGGCTGTATCAACAGACCACTGATTACTACGCGCACTTTTTCGACACGCGCATGACGGTGGACACACCGGATGCGGCGTTCAACGACGATTTCCGCTGGGCGACGATCTCTATCGATCAGTTGCGCGTGCGACACGGCAACGAAACCGGGCTAGTGGCAGGTTTTTATTCGTCGGGGGACTCGGCGCGGCCGGGGTTTGGATGGTTCTTTGGACGCGACTCGCTGTACACCACGTATGCAATCAATAGTTATGGCGACTTCGCGCTGACCCGAACCGAGCTTGAATTCCTGATCGCGCGGCAGCGCGCCGATGGCAAGATGCCGCACGAATATTCGCAAACAGCGGAGTCGGTCGACTGGGCTTCGACACCGTATGAATATGCGGCTGCGGATTCGACGCCGCTCTTCCTGATGGCGATGGAAGATTACGTGAACGCAAGCGGCGACACAGTGTTCCTTGAGAAGAACTGGCCAGCAGTGGAGAAGGCATGGGAGTTCGAGCGTACGCACGATACGGACGGAGACGGCATCTTCGACAACTCGCAGGGCACGGGATGGGTGGAGAGCTGGATGCCCAAGATGCCGCATCAGGAAATCTATCTCGCGCTGCTGGATGAACAGGCGAGCGGCGCGATGGGGCGATTGAGCCAGCGCATGCAGAAGTCGGATATGGCAAGCCAGGCAACTGAGCGCGCAAAGAGCATTGCGGCAAAGATTCCGCAGGAGTACACGCAGCAGAAGGGTATGTACGCGTTCAGCTACAACGGGAAGGAAGGCGTGGACAACGCCGCTACGATCTATCCTGCGGTCGCGTGGTGGGACGGCCATTCGGGGCTGTCACAGACGGATGAGATGTTTGCGCGCTGGGCATCGGATGAGTTCTCGACCGACTGGGGCACTCGCGACGTGGGCAACCAAGAGGCGATCTACGACCCAATCAGCTATCACCAAGGCTCGGTGTGGCCGCTGTTTACGGGCTGGACGTCTGTCGCTGAATACCGGACGGGTCGCTCGCTCAGCGGCTATGCGCACCTGATGCAGACGGCGAACCTGACCACTGCGCAGGATCTGGGTGCTATGACGGAGTTGCTGAGCGGCGACTTCTTCACGCCATTCGGCCGCAGCACTTCGCATCAGTTGTGGTCGTCGGCGATGGTGGTGATTCCCGCCGTGCGCGGACTGTTCGGTGTCACGTTGGATGCGGCTTCGCACACCATCACGGTCGATCCGCGGCTGCCGGCGCAGTGGGATCATGCTGCGCTACATAACCTGCGCCTGGGCGATCAACAGATTGACCTGCGCTTCGAACGTGTTGCAGGCGGATGGCAGGTACGCGCGGAGGGGACCGGCGGCAAGTCTGTCACGCTGAAGAGCACAGTGGCCGATGCGAAGCTGGTGGCAAGCGGTGCTCTGGAGGTTCCAACGCCCGCGATGGAAGTAGGAATGGACTACGGAGCGGATGCCGTCCTGCCGCTGCCGGGCGGGCGCACGGCGATGCTGAAGGTCTTGCGACAGGAGGCGGGGCCGCGTTCGCTGACTCTGCTTCTGGAGGCCCAGGGCAGCAGCACCCAGACTCTCTTTCTGCGGCAGCGAGAGCGACGCGGGCGGCTGAATGTCGAGGGCGGAGCGGTCAGTCCGGAAGGCAAACTTGCGGTCCATTTTCCGGCGGGAGACGGCTATGTTCGCCAGCAGGTCACGCTGCGCTGGTGAGCCGGAAGCGGGCTGAAGAGTCCGCGCCGGATGGTATACTGACGCAGTTGTCTCGCTCGCTGATTCGCCCCGAAATACATCTGGCTCCAGCCCCGGAGCGAGAGCGGAAGGTGAAGCGGCATCCCGGCCGGAAGAGTGAACAGCACACCCAGCGCGCGCACTGTGCGAGAGTTGGCCAGATAGCTCAGTGGTAGAGCGCGGCCCTGAAAAGGCCGGCGTCGGCGGTTCGATCCCGTCTCTGGCCACCATTTAGAATCAATAACTTACGAGCGGAATAAAACGGTTGACACACATGTGTGCGTAATGTACTATTTAAGACATGGACACGCCTCGCACGCTTCAGGCCGCTATCGTTCACTTCTCCGATCCGCAGCGCTGCTTTGAGACGGCGGTTGAATATCGGTGGCCCGGTGGAAACGTGACATGCCCCCGCTGCGGACAGTCGAAGCACTCGTTTGTGAAGACGCGTCGGCTGTGGTTCTGCTACGTCTGCAAGAAGCAGTTCACGGTCAAAGTGGGTACGGTGATGGAAGACTCGCCCCTTGGACTCGACAAGTGGATGATTGCCATCTGGATGCTGGCCAACTGCAAAAACGGCATCTCCAGCTACGAACTTGCGAAAGTCCTGGGAATCCGTCAGAACTCGGCGTGGTTCATGCTCCATCGCATTCGCGAGGCAATGACGAGCGAAGATGGCGGCAAGATGGGCAATAGTGGCCCTGTCGAAGTGGATGAGACTCACATCGGACCCAAGCCTCAGAAGATGCATCGCAGCCGTCGGCTGAAGGTTCACGGCGCAGATCGCAAGGAAACTACAGCCATCGTCATGGGGATGCTGGACCGTGATGCGCGCCAAATACGGGCGAAGGTCATCCCTAACATCAAGCGCGAAACCCTCCAGAACGCAATTCTGGATCAGATAGAGAAGGGCTCCACGGTCTACACGGACGGATATCCCGCCTATGACCGGCTGGCCGCGCAGCAGTTCATCCACGAGACGGTGAACCACGTCGGCGAGTATGTAAGGGGCCAGATTCACACTCAGGGCATCGAGAACTTTTGGAGCCTGCTCAAGCGGGGACTGCGCGGAACCTATGTTGCGGTTGAGCCGTTCCACCTTGACCGCTACGTCACGGAGCAGGTTTTCAGGTACAACAACCGGGCAACCAGGGATAACCCGCTCAACGATGCCGACAGGTTCGCCTTCCTGATGAGTCAGGTCGCCGGGAAACGGCTCACCTACGCCACCCTGACCGGAAAGGGCGCAGACGCGTACCACTCGCCGGAGGCAGGGACGGGGCAAGAGGAACCGTTCTAGTCCTTGTCGCTGCCGGTCTTTTTGCGGCGTGTAGGTTTTTTGGGCTGTTTCTTGGGGACCGCAACCTTCGGTGCCTGAAAGACAGCCCGCGCCAGCTTTTCGAAATTGTCCCCCGCCTTTAGTCCCTCGTGATATTCGTGTTTCATCTCTCCTCATTATCCTCCGAAAGCGCGAATTGTTGACATGTGGGTTCCACGCTGGCTTAGAAAGCTTCACGAAGCACTGCGCAGCGAGTCGAGCGCTATTCAAGATGCGCTCAAACAGCAGGCAAACGCCATAAGCGTAAACAGCAAATCCTGCAAGGACGAGCAACGGGAATTTGCCGGGATTGTCGCCCGCGCCATTGATAAAGCGGCCAGTGAAGTATCCGGCTCCGAACAAGCCCAGCGCGATAAGGAATATCGGCTGCAGATAGCCCTTGTGTTGCTCACTTTTCTTGCAGCTGGAGGGGCTATCGCTGCCGCGATAGGTTCGTGGTTCGCTCTCCCGCAGGTTAAAAAAAGTGCCGATGCCGCCAAGAGCGCTGCTGATACCGCAGATGCGGAGTTCAAGATTTCCTCTAGGGCTTGGATGAATGCCGTTTTGAGTAATCCTGGGTGGCGTAATGGACGGGCGCCCAATTCTCGTCGTCGTGGACTTCAACAATACGGGTAAATCTCCTGCAATTAACGTGCGAACTTGCCAGATAACAAAAGTGGTCAAGCCGTCTAAATCTCTGAATATCAACTGTCCTACCGAGGCAATGAGCCCAGGCAGCCAAGTTGTATTGGCGAATGGCGTCACCCATCGAATGGGCAATGCCGTTGGCGCTGATAATGTGCCGCCCCTCACTCCAGATGGGCTTCTCATTCCAACCCTGCACGAGGGCTTGAGAAGGGGGAGACGCATCGCCATTACATATGGCTTTGTCGAATACGACGATATTTTTAAGATTCATCACTGGACGAAGTTCTGTTCTTATCTGCGGATTATGCCCTCCGCTAGCGGCCTTCCCGAAATGAACAATTGGATCGGATGTGAAGCTGGCAATGATATTGATCCCGACTACAACTAGCAGAGCTCCCAGCAACACACGCATGTGTGTCAACCGTCTTGTTGCCCTTACGAGATATAGACAGAAGCCTCCGAAGTGCGGAGGC
>JAUTWX010000475.1 GCA_030838385.1 Acidobacteriaceae bacterium | reverse complement strand
CGGCGGATAAGAGCTTCTGGGTGCCGGAGGATGCGGCGAAGCACTGGCTGCAGGCGGTGGACAAGGGCGCCGAGGAAGAGCAGGAGTGGAACAACCTGTTCGCGAAGTACGAGCAGGCGAATCCAGGCCTGGCGGCAGAGTTCCGGCGCACGGTCTTCGACCAGAAGCTGGCAGATGGATGGGAGAAGTCGCTGCCGGTGTTTGAGGCGGGCGGCAAGCCGGTGGCGACGCGTAACGCGGGGCAGCAGGTGATGAATGCCTTCGCCAAGGTGGTGCCGGAGGTGTTTGGCGGCGCGGCTGACCTGACGACTTCGACCAAGACGATCTTCAAGGACAGTGCGAATTTCCACGTGGACCCGGCGGGGCGCAACATCTTCTTCGGTGTGCGCGAGTTCGGCATGTGCGCCATGGTGAACGGCATGGCGGTGCATGGCGGCGTGATTCCGTATGGATCGACCTTCTTCAACTTTGTGGATTATGCGAAGCCGGCGGTGCGCATTGCCGCGATCATGAAGTCGCATTCGATCTTTGTCTTCACGCACGACTCGATCGGGCTGGGTGAGGACGGGCCGACGCATCAGCCGGTGGAGCAGTTGATGATGCTGCGCGCGATACCGAATCTGATCGACCTGCGGCCGGCAGATGCAAATGAGACAGCGGCGGTGTGGAAGGTGGCGCTGGAGACCAAGGCGCCGTCGTTCATGGCGCTGTCGCGGCAGGACCTGCCGGTGCTGGATGCGGCGAAGCTAAACGTACAGGCGGGCGTGGCGAAGGGCGCGTACGTGGTGGAGAAGGGCGGCGACACGCCGAAGCTGCTGATTGTGGGCACAGGCGCGGAGGTGTGGCCGGCACTGGAAGCGGCGAAGCGGCTGAACGGCGAAGGCACGCCGACACGCGTGATTTCCATGCCGAGCTGGCGGCTGTTTGAGCAGCAGGACGAGGCGTACAAGGCGTCGATCTTCCCGGATCATCTGCCGAAGCTGGCGGTGGAGGCGGGCGCGCCGCTGGGCTGGTGGAAATGGGTAGGAAGGCATGGCGACGTGATCGGGCTGGATCGGTTTGGCGCGTCGGCACCGGGCACGACGGTGCTGGAGAAGCTGGGCTTCAACGCCGAGGGTGTCTACTCACGTGCGAAGAAGCTGCTGGAGAACTACGAGAAGGAAACGACGGCGTCATCGAAGAAGGGTGCGCCGGAACCGGTGGGCACGCGGTAATTCCGAGATGATGAGGGCCGCTTCCCCGACGGTCCTCGCACATCCACAACATTGATAACGGAAGCACGAGCGAACTACCGCTAGCGTTATGGCATCCGCACCTCCGGAAATACGCGCAATCTACTGGGACATTGGCGGCGTGCTGCTGACCAATGGATGGGATCATGAGGAGCGCGCGCGCGTGCTCCAGCAATTCGCGATTCCACGCGAGGAGTACGAGGCGCGCCATGCGGATGCGAACGACCGCTGGGAGCGGGGCGAGCTCTCGGATGATGAATTCCTGAAGCAGACCATTTTCTTTAAAGAGCGCAGCTTTACGCCTGCGGAGTTTATCCGGGCGGTGCGTGAACAGTCGAAGTGGCTGCCGGGCGGGGCGCGGAATGTGGTTACAGCGGCGCGTGAGCACAGCGGCCTGAAGATGGCGATGTTGAACAACGAATCTGGTCCGTTGAATGACTACCGCATCGAAACCTTTGGGCTCACGGAATACTTCGATGGATTTTTCAGCTCCGCGTACATTGGAATGCGCAAGCCGGAGCCGCGAATGTTCCGGGCGGGAGCGGCGATGCTGCACTTCAGGCCGGAGGAATGCGCATTCATTGACGATCGCGAGAAGAACTGCGCCGCGGCGGCGGAGGTGGGCATGCACGCGATCCAGTACAAGGGTGAAGAACCGTTGAGGAACGCGCTGGGCGCGCTTGGCGTGCGGCTGGGTTGAGAGTTTTGATTTTAGCGATAGAGAAAGTTTGGGAGGAGACGCGATGGAACTGGGATTGATCGGTCTGGGAAAGATGGGCTTCAACATGGCGACGCGGCTGCGCCAGGGTGGCCACACGGTGGTGGGCTTTGACTTCAGTGCCGATGTAGTGAAGAAGCTGACGAGTGATGGATCGAAGGGCGTGAACTCGCTGGAAGACCTGGTGAAGAGTCTGAAGGCGCCGCGCGCGATCTGGCTGATGGTGCCGTCGGGCGATCCGGTGGACGAGACGATTGCGAAACTGGAGCCGTTCATGGAGAAGGGCGACATCTTCATCGACGGCGGGAATTCGAACTACAAGGATTCGCAACGGCGCGCGAAGGCTGAGGCCGCGAAGGGATTTCACTTTATCGACTGCGGCACCTCCGGCGGCGTGTGGGGGCTGAAGGAGGGCTACAGCATGATGGTAGGCGGTCCGGATGAGGCGGTGAACCAGGTGCGGCCGATCTTCGAGACGCTGGCGCCGGCGAAGGATCAGGGCTGGGGCCACGTCGGTCCGGCGGGGTCAGGACATTTCGTGAAGATGGTGCACAACGCGATTGAGTACGGGATGATGCAGGCGTATGCGGAGGGGTTCTCCATACTGCAGCACAAGGAGGAGTTCCACCTGGACCTGGCGGCGATTGGCGAGATCTGGCGCGTGGGCTCGGTGATCCGCTCGTGGCTGCTGGATTTAACAACCGATGCGCTGCACAAGAATCCAACACTGGACGGACTGGAAGCCTACGTGGTCGACTCTGGCGAGGGGCGATGGACGGTGTTCGAGGCGATCGATCTGAATGTGTCGGCGCCGGTGATCACGGAGTCGCTGCTGCGGCGCATCCGCTCGCGCGAGGAGAATAATTTCAGCGACCGCATGCTGGCGATCATGCGCAATGCGTTTGGCGGGCACGCGGTGAAGAAGAGCAGTTGAAGATGGAACAGCGGATCCCTCTACTTCGCCGATCTCTCGCGACGCGAGAGACCGGGTCCGGTGGGGATCACAAGTGATGGTGGCTTCGCTCTGGTCGGGATGACAGATGGGCGGAGTAACAAGGAGGACGCGATGGCAGCAGCAGTGACACAGGCACAGGTAGATCTGGTTAGTCTGAATGAGCGCCGGGCGCAGGAGCGCACGCCGGAGCCGACGGTGGTGGTGATCTTCGGCGCGTCGGGTGACCTGACCAAACGCAAGCTGTTGCCGGCGCTGTTTCATCTGGAGCAGGCGGGGCTGTTGCCGCAGCAGTTTGCCGTAATGGGCGTGGCGCGGCGGCCACTGGGCGACAGCTTCGCCAAAGATATGCGCGCGGGGATCACGGAGTTTGGCGGCGTCAAAGACGGCGACGCGAAGCTGGACGAGTTCATGCGCAAGGTGAGCTATCACCAGATGAACTTCGATGAGCGCGAAGGCTACATTGCGCTGCAGCAATCGCTCCAGCAGATTGACCAGGAGCACGGCACCAAGGGCAATCGGCTGTTCTATCTGGCAGTGGCGCCCGAGTATTTCGCCGACATCATGAAGCAGCTGGGCGACCACAAGATGGCGCAGCCGGAGCAGGGCACGGTGCACTGCATCATTGAGAAGCCATTCGGGCACGACCTGGAATCGGCGCGCAAGCTGAACGACGACGTGAACGCAGTCTTTCGCGAGGAGCAGGTCTTCCGCATCGACCACTATCTGGGCAAGGAGACGGTGCAGAACATCCTGGTCTTCCGCTTCGCGAACGGGATCTTCGAGCCGGTGTGGAATCGTAACTATGTCGATCACGTGCAGATCACGGCGGCGGAAGAGATCGGCATCGAGGGGCGCGGGCCGTTCTATGAGAGCGCCGGCGCGCTGCGCGACGTGATCCAGAACCATGTGATGGAGCTGCTATCGTTTGTCGCGATGGAGCCGCCAATCTCCTTCGGCGCGGAGGCGCTGCGGCGGGAGAAGATCAAGGTATGGCGCGCGATTCAGCCGATCAATGTGGAAGACACGGTGCGCGGACAGTATGGCCCGGGGAAGGTGAAGGGCGTGGAGGTGAAGGGCTACCGGCAGGAAGACCGGGTAGACCCGAAGTCGAGCACCGAAACCTACGCGGCGCTGCGGCTGACGATTGAGAACTGGCGCTGGGCGGGGGTTCCGTTTTATATCCGTGCGGGGAAGCGGCTGGCCAAGCGCTCGACCGAAATCGCGATCCAGTTCAAGCAACCACCGCAGTTGCTTTTCAAAGACCTGTCGGGCAATTGCAGCGACATTCAGCCGAACATCATCAGCATGCGCATCCAGCCGGATGAGGGCATCTCGCTGCGCTTTGGCGCGAAGGTGCCGAGTCCGAATATGGAAGTCTGTCCGGTGATCATGAACTTCAACTATGCAGAGGCCTTCGGCACGAACTCGGCGAACGGCTATGAGCGGCTGCTGCTGGACGCGATGATCGGCGATGGCACGCTGTTCGCACATCGCGAGGGCGTGGAGGCGACCTGGGCACTGCTGACGCCGCTGTTGCAGCAGTGGGCGGATTGGAAGCCCACCGGCTTTCCGAACTACGCAGCCGGCACCTGGGGACCGAAGGCGGCGGACGAACTGCTGCGGCGCGATGGCCGCACGTGGCGCAAGGAGTAGGGAAGAGTGCCGAAACCAGTCACGGTTACATATCGGGTGTTTGAGAACGGTGACTCCTTCGCCGAAGGGGCGGCTGCCTATTACGCGAACAAGATGGCCGAGTTCGCGAAGAGCATCGATATCGCCAACAATGTGAATGTGGCGTTCTCCGGCGGCACGACGCCGAAGGCGGTCTTCGATCTGCTGGCCGATGACTCGAAGCCATACCGCGCGCTGGTGCCGTGGGAGCGGCTGGGATTTTTCTTTGTAGACGAGCGCAGCGTGCCGCCCGATGACCAGGAGAGCAACTACGGGATGGCGAAGGCGGCGCTGCTGGACAAGGTGCCGATCGAGCCATCGCAGGTGTATCGCATCCAGGGCGAGCTCGATCCGGAGGAGGCGGCGGCGAAGTATGAGTCGGCGATCCGCGCGGCGTTTCGGCTGGAGGGCGCGCAGATGCCGCAGTTCCAGCTTATTTCGCTCGGCATGGGCGATGACGGACATACGGCGTCGCTGTTTCCGCACACCGAGGCGCTGCGCGTGCTGGGGCGCATTGCCGTGGCCAACCAGGTGCCACAGAAGGACACCTGGCGGCTGACGCTGACCTGGCCGGTAATCAATGAAGGACAGGACGTTTCGTTCCTGCTGAAGGGAGCGGCCAAGGCGGAGACCTTGCGCCGTGTGTTTCTGGGCGGATACGATCCCGAAGCACTGCCATCGCAGTTGATCCGCCCGACGTCGGGGCGGCTGACGCTGCTGCTGGACCGTGATGCGGCGGCGCTGCTGCCGAAGCCGAACGCGGACGGCGTGGGCGTGCTGGAGGTTTCCCATTGATCCTGGCTGGCGATGTCGGCGGAACGAAAGTCGCACTCGCGCTATTCGATTTTCAAAGCGGCAACCTGCACCATGCGGCGGAGAAGCGCTTTCCGGCGAAGGATTATCCCGGACTGGAAGCGATCGTGAAGGAGTTCCTGGCGGAGTATCAGCAGGAGGGAAAGATCTCCGCTGCGTGTTTTGGCGTGCCGGGGCCAGTGCGGCATGGCGTGCTGCGGCTGACGAATCTGCCGTGGACGCTGGACAGCCGGAAGTTGTCGCTCGATCTGGGAATCGATCATGTGTTCCTTATCAATGATCTCGAAGCGAATGGATACGGGATTCCGGAACTGAAGGCGGACCAGATTTTTACGCTGAGCGCGGGTGATCCGAGCGCGGCGGGAAATCGTGCGCTGATCTCGGCCGGCACGGGGCTGGGCGAGGCCTTTCTGGTGTGGAACGGCAAGCGGCATATTCCGATGGCGTCGGAGGGCGGCCACTGCGACTTTGCGCCGCGCACCGAGGACGAGATCGATCTCTTCCGTCACTTGAAGAAAAAACTGAACGGTCGCGTGAGTTATGAGCGCGTGATTGCGGGCGTGGGGATCAAGGACGTCTATGACTTTCTGCGCGACGTGCGCAAGATGGACGAGCCGGCGTGGCTGCGGGAACGGATGGCGACGGAAGACCCGAACGCGGTGATCGGCGAGCTGGGCGAGGGATGCGAGAGCGAGATCTCCGCGAAGACGCTAGACATCGTGGTGGGTGCGTATGGAGCCGAGGCGGGGAACCTGGCACTGAAGGTGCTGGCTACGGGCGGCGTGTATGTGGGCGGCGGCATTGCGCCGAA
>JAUTWX010000471.1 GCA_030838385.1 Acidobacteriaceae bacterium | reverse complement strand
TCTGAATGAGCCCGACTCCACGGATCAGCTCCTGCTCGCCGCCGTGTTCCAGATATGCGCCGCCCACGTTGATATTGTTCTGCGACAGAGAATCGATGACCTGACGCAGAGATAGCCCGTAACCCGTCAGTTTCGCGGGATCAACCAGCACCTCATACTGCTGCTCCTCGCCTCCAAAGCTGTTGACCTCGATCACACCGGGCACTGTCCGAAGCTGCGGCTTAATGAACCAATCGAGCAGTGTGCGTCGATCCATGAGAGAGTACCGATTGTGCCCGGTCACGTCGTCGACCGTGAACTGATAGATTTCACCCAAGCCCGTTGAGATGGGCGCCAGTTCGGGTGCTACGCCCGGAGGAAGGTCGCGCTCGACATCGCGCAAGCGTTCGAGCACGAGCTGTCGAGCGGCATAGAGATCCGCGTCGTCGGGGAAGACGATCGTTACCTGCGAGAGACCGAACTGTGAAATCGATCGGATCTCCTCCTTGCGCGGCAAGCTGCTCATCGCAACTTCGATTGGAGACGTTACATACTGCTCCATTTCAAGCGGCGTGAAGGCGGGTGCGACAGAGTTGATCTGTACTTGATTCGTCGTGACATCTGGGACGGCATCGATGGGAAGTCCAATGGCGGCATAGATACCAGCACCCACCAGACCGAGCGCGAGAAGGACAATGAAGAGCCGCCAGCGAATACTCCAGGCAATCAATTGGTCCACCATGGCTGGTTTACTTCTCCTCTCCCAACTCTTTGCCCAAGAGAACCGACTTCACGGCGAAGGCACCCTTTGACACGACCGGTTCGCCATCGCTCACACCTTTGACGATTTCTGTGCGGCCTTCGCTCGTGACCCCAGTTTCAACCTGGCGAATAGAGAAGCGCGCAGGCGAGGTACGGATGAAGACCACTGATTTACGATCGATGGTTTGGACAGCGTCTGAGGGAACGGATAGGGTGGCCCGCTTCATCGAAGTCGGAAACTGGACCGTCGCAAGCATATCGAGCTTCAAACGTCCGCTTGTATTTGCGACTTGGCACCGGACGGCTGCAGTACGAGTCTGAGTGTCTATCAGATCGCTGATCGAAGCCACGCTGCCTTTGAATTGCTCGCCGGGATAGGACTCCAGCGTAATGGAGGCAGGCTGGCCCAGGCGAACCTGACCCAGATCCTTCTCGTAAACTTGCGCCTGAACGTAAACGATTGAGAGGTTTGCCAACGAGAACAACTCGGCGCCCGATTCAACCACATCGCCGGGCGCGGCTGCCATGTGGATGATCACTCCGGCAAACGGCGCCCTGATAGCCGTGGTCGAAGGCGCATTTCCTTCTTCGCGGATTCCGAAGCGACGTAGTCGGGTACTCAACCCGGCAATGGTGCTTTCCTGAGCCCGGATGCTTTCTTCCATGCCCTGCTGCTCTGCAAGGCTGAACTCGTAGTCTTTCTGCGGAGTAGCTCCAATCTCTGCCAAGCGGCGGTTTCGCTCAACCTGCCGTTGCTGGGCTGCAAGCTGAATTTTGAGCCTCTGTAGGTCCGCCCGAGCGGAATTGTACTGGGCGGAAATCTCCCCAGCCTCAATGTTGTCGAGTTGGGCGAGCACTTGGCCCGCAGTCACGCGATCGCCAACCTTCACAAGCACCTCCAGCAAACGACCGCGGGCGGCAGGGCGAATGTGCGCAATGCTGCTGTCGACGGGCTGCACGGAGCCGGTAACCTGAAGGTGCTGTGTCATAGGAGTTGAGGCGGCGGCTGTGACGACAATCCCACTGCGCTGTTGCGCCTCGGGCGTTATCTCCACTGTGTCCGCCTCGCCCTTGGATTTCTCCTTCTCCTCGGTCGCTGCCTCCTGCTTAGCGACTTCGGCTTTCGTTTCCCGTTCAGCCTTGGGCTTGCTGCAAGACAGAAGCCAAAGACCGCAGATCACTAGAAGTGCTAGACCCTTCATGGCAATAGTTCTCCCGTGACACGCTCAAGATCAGCCAACGCCCGAGCGACGCCGACGCGGGCATCAAGATACGAAAGCTCAGTGTCAGTAAGGCGGCGCTGTTCACTGAGCACGTCCAGAAGGCGCAGTTGCCCCAATTGATAGGCCTCGCGGACCACCGCCAGGTTCTTGTTCGATTGCCCTACGACGCCGTCCCGGAGCAAGTCGCGTGTGCGCATGGCTGCGGTCCACCGCTCGTATGCGCTTTGCACTTCGAGCGGGATGGATAACTCCAGATATTCGCGGCGGAGGCGCAGACTCGCGGCACCAGCCGCAGCAGCTTCAATGGACCCCTGATTCCGTCGCTGCGTCGTCAGAGGCACCGATACACCGACGCTCAAAACGTTGTCTCGATCCCTGAGGGGTGTGAGTGCCCCACCGGACGTAAAGCCATACTGCCCGTCTAGCCGCGTCGCGACATGCGAGTAACGCGCCGAGAACGTCACGTCGGCTCGGGCGTCCGCTTTCGCAAGGGTGGTTTCGGCGTCTCCCCGCTGTTCCAGCAGACGAGCACTCCGCAGGTCCGCGCGCTTTTCTCTCGCGCGTAGGATCAGTTCCTCCAGCGAGAGCGCCGCCTTGCCGCCCGTTGGCAGGCCGATTGTCGGAAGCACATCGGTCGGCGCCAAGCCGGTTAGCCGGCGAAGGTCCATCTCCGCTACGATCAGCCGCCCGGTCGCGTCTGCGCGTTGGGCATCAGCACGGCTTTGCTCGACCGCGAGCAACTGTGCTTCAAGGGCCGCGGCGTCTCCTTCCCGGACGCGCGCGTCCGTCAGCCTCCGCGATTCTCGCAGGCCTTCAGATACGCGATCGAGAACGGCGATTCGTTCCCGCTCGTAGACCACGGACAGGTAACCGGTTTCGATATCGTAGGCGAGTTGAATGCTGCGCGCATCGACTTCCGCCTCGGCTAGAGCGACCGAAACCTCGGCGACGTTTA
>JAUTWX010000454.1 GCA_030838385.1 Acidobacteriaceae bacterium | reverse complement strand
CTGTGGCCGCCCAGATGGGGCTGGGTCTGGGGATCGCGCTGCTCCTGAACGTCGATCTGCCGGGAATGCGTTTCTTCCGTACCGCGCTGATCATACCGATGATGATCACGCCGATCGTCGGCGCGTTGTGCTGGAAGTTGCTGCTCGATCCGAGCCATGGCGTGATAAACCAGTGGATCGGCCAGCAGATCGTCTGGCTTGGCCGGCCCGACACGGCGCTTGCTTCGGTCTGGGTGGTCGGCGTGTGGCAGAGCACGACCTATGTCACCCTGATCCTGTTGGCCGGGCTGCGTTCGCTGCCGAGCGAGCCGTTGGAGGCAGCCTTGATCGACGGCGCCAGCCGGCGGCAGGCATTCTGGTACATAACCCTTCCGATGCTGCGGCCGTATCTGCTGGTGGCGCTGCTGCTGCGCACGATCTTCGAGTTTCGGACGTTCGACAACATCTATGCGATGACCGGCGGCGGTCCGGCGAACGCCACGATGGTGTTGTCGATGTACACCTACCTGATGTCGTTTGTGCAGTTCGACTTCAGTCTCGGCGCGGCCGCGGCGTGGCTGATGCTGTTGATGTCGATGTTGATGTGCCTGTTCTTTATCGCGGTAATTCGTCGCCGGGAGCCGCTCTGATGGCCGCCGAAATCGGTTCACCACGCAGGCGCCGGATTGAGGCGGCCCTGATCTATGCGACGCTCACCATCCTTACGCTGGCGTTCCTGTTTCCGCTGATCTGGGTACTTGGCCTGTCCCTGAAGACACGGATGCAGGTGTTCGCGACACCGCCGCTTTACCTGTGGTGGCCGACATTGGAACACTATGCTGACGTACTGACGCGTGCCGATTTCGGGTGGGCCTTCCTCAACACCATGATCGTTTCGGCAAGCGCGGTGTTGTTGTCGTTATGCGTCGGCGCGCCGGCGGCATACGCGTTTGCGCGGTTTCCGTTTCGCGGGCGATCGTTCCTGTTCTTCGCGTTGCTGGTGATGCGCATGCTGCCACCAATCGCCGTACTGGTGCCGATGTACGTGCTGTTCAGCAAGCTCGGGCTCGCGACCACCCGGTTCAGTGTGGTGCTCGCTTACACCACCTTCAGCTTGCCGTTGGTGGTGTGGATCATGCGCGGCTATTTCGAGGATCTGCCGATAGAGCTTGAGGAGAGCGCGTGGGTCGACGGCGCCAGCCGTTTCGGAACCTTTATCTATATCATACTGCCGATTGCACGGCCTGGGCTGGTGGCGGCCAGCATCCTGTGCCTGCAACTGGCATGGAACGATTTCCTGTTCGCGGCGGTGCTGACCAACAACGCCACGCAAACGTTGCCGGTAATGATGGCGGCATTCAGCGCCGGTGATTCCGGCATGGATTGGGGCGGACTCACCGCATCGGGAATGCTGGTGACGCTGCCGGTGATCATCTTTTCGTTTATGGCCCAGCGCCATCTCGTAGCCGGATTGTCGTCCGGTGCAATCAAGGGGTGATATTAGCAACGCAACTCATCGGGGCACCAACTAACGAGACGGCCCACTCGGAACCAAAAAACAAGGGAGGGAAAGCCATGACTGGATTGAATCGGCGACGTTTGTTGCAAGGTACCGCAGGCGCCGTGCTGGCGGCCTCGACTCGGGCCGCGTGGGCCCAGAGCAAGCCGGAAAAGCTCGTCCTTGTCTGCGAGAATTCGGTCGGCTGGAAGCGCACCCTGATCGAGGAGGCGGCACCTGCGTTCGAGAAGGCGACAGGCATCAAGATCGAGTTCACGATGCTGCCGGTCGACGCCTGGCGAGCACGGCTGAAGGCCGAATTGAGCGCGGGATCCACGGGCATCGACCTCGCAATGTTGTCGGTTCAAATGGCTGGCTGGATGTCGCCCCATGTGCTGGACCATAACGAGGTGGTCGCCAGGATCACCGCGCGGGATCCGAGCTTTGCGTGGGACGACTTCCTGGGCGGCAGCAAGCTGGCGGGAACCTATGACGGGAAAATGGTCGGCATCCCCTATCGCCTCACCGCCGGCATTGTTCACTACCAGAAGGAGTTGTTGCAGAAGGCGGGATTCGATCAGGCGCCAGGCACTTTCGCCGAATTCGAAAAGGCGGCGCTGGCAGTGAACGCGCCGCCCACGCGTTATGGGTTTGGCCTGATGGGCAAGCAGGGGGCCGGGACCTTTACCAACTCGATACCGTGGATGTTTTCCGCCGGCGGAAAGTTGCTGGATTTCAAGACCGGCGAGGTCTTCATCAACGACAAAGCGGCCGCCACCGGACTGCAATTCTATGCCGATCTGATGTTGAAGAACAAAGTGGTGCCACCGGAAGCCACCACCTGGGAATTCGACGAGATCATCGCCGGCGCCCAGAAGGACCGCTACGCGATGACGGTGACCTTCTCGTCATACGGGACCCTGTTCAACGATCCCAAGCTGTCTCAAACCGGCGGCCGCTGGGCGTGGGCGACGATGCCGGGACATACGGCGAAGGCGCAGGGTCGAACCATCGTCGATGGTCAGTTCATGGCGATATCGAGATACTCCAAGAACATCGACTGGGCGATAGAGTTCATGCGTATGGCCTGCAGCAAGGAAGCGATGCTGCGTTCGATGGAGGGCGGCAATGCGCCGCCGCGCGCATCGTCGTTGCGCGATCCAGCCATGGTTGCCAAGCTCGGCTGGCCGGCGGTGGCGGCGGAGGCGATCGAGAACGGAATTCCGACGCCATCAAACCCAGCGTGGGATGGGCTCGAACTGTCGCTGCGTTCTGCTGTGTCGCAAACCCTGCTCGGCCAGAAGAACGCCAAAGACGCGCTCGACGAGTGCGCGCGCGAGTGGCAGCGCAACCTCCGCCGCGCCGGCGTGGCCAAGTAGAGGTTGGGGTGTTTGGTCGTACTGGCGTGCGTTGACTGGCAACCGTGCGAAGGGGCACGCCTATTTCGCGGATCCGACTAGCCTTCCGGCGGCGCGCGCGCTGAGCAATCACGTCAAGGTGCACTGGTTCCTGAGCCTGCGGCGACGAAGCCAGAGGTATCGACTGACTTGGTCGCGCGTGAACGTCATTGCCGCTAAGCACCTCCCGCGTGTCTTGCACCCCCGGCCTGAGAACGCTTCCGCGTCTGATCAATTCCCACCATTAGACCTTATGGAATGACCACTTCTGGTGCGAAGCCACCACCGGCGTGGATGCCGGTGGTCGACGATTAGAGCTCAATCTGTTCAGCCATATTCAAGGCGTCGTCCACCTCAATCCCGAGATACCGGACG
>JAUTWX010000446.1 GCA_030838385.1 Acidobacteriaceae bacterium | reverse complement strand
ATACGTATTGTTTGCATGCACAGGGCTCATTCCGGCCGGCAGTTTTGCACAGCAGCATCAGGAACGCACGCTGGATGAAATCAAGGTCGAGGCCATACACCGCGCCGAGGTTGGTGGCTATCCGCTGATCGGTCTCGATCCGAACGATGTCCGCGAGGCATTCAAATCTATCCACACGCGGGACAAGGATGAGTGGGCAGAGGGATTCATGGGAGTTGCCGACCGCTACATGGCGGAGGGCAAGGCCCTGCAAGCCACCGATTCAGCGAAGGCGAACGCCGACTATGTTCGGGCCTGGCACCTCTACTCCTTTGGGCGCTGGCCCGCCGAACATGCGTCGCCGAAGAAGACGCTCTCGTATCAGAAGTCCATCGAGGCCTTTCTGGCGCATGCGCGCTTCATGGACCCGCCGCTTGAAGTGGTACATATTCCCTTCGAAGGCAAAGAGATCATCGGCTACATGCGGCTGCCCAAGGACGCAACCGGGCCAGTGCCGATGGTGATCGCGGTGAACGGCCTCGACAGCCGCAAGGAAGATCTCTCGGAGAGCTTCTCCGCGATCCTTCCTTACGGCATCGGCTTTATCGCGGTAGATGGACCGGGCACTGGGCAATCCCCGGTAAAGGTCAGCCCGAACGCGGATCGCGCGTTATCTAGAGTGATCGATTACCTGCAGACGCGGCCCGAGGTGGACAAGAGCAGACTCGCCATGCACGGAGTGAGTTGGGGCGCGTACTGGGGTACCAAGATGGCCATCATCGAGAAGGCGCGGCTGAAATGCGTCAGCGTTCAGTCACCGCCGACCGACTTGTTTTTCCAGAAGGATTTCGTGGTCAACTCGCTGCTCGGCAACCGCGAATATTTATTCGATCAGATCCCGGCGATGATGAGCATCTTCGACAATGTCACTACGGTCGACGGAATCGTGGAGATATTTTCAAAGATGTCCCTCGCAAACCAGGGGCTTCTCGGCAAGCCGACAACCCCTATGCTCATCCTTGCGGGCACGAAGGACACTCAGGTGCCTATCTCGGATGTGTACAAGCGGCTCAACAGCGGCGACCTACCCAAGGACGCGTGGATCAACCCGCAAGGTGGACACCTGGGAAGACAAGTGGGCGTGTGGCCCCGATCCGCGGATCTTTAAGCAGGTCATCCTTCCCTGGCTCGCACGCAATCTCGGTGCGAAGCCGCTGGACACCGATCACTAGCGCATTTTGCCTGATGGTAAGCGGAGATCATCTCGATATGGCCTCTCCTTAAAAAAGAACGGCCAAAGCAGCTTCCGCCGATCGGTCTGCACCGGCTGCGGTTCGATAAGCCCATTCTGAAGGCCGCTACGGCAGCGCGTAGCCCAACAATGTTCCGGCTCCCTTTGCTTCGCACGCAGGATCCTTGCTCAGGAACTGGCCACGGCTGGCAGAGGTGCAACTGTACAGTGCGACCGTAGCAACACCGGTTGGTTGCTGGGCGTAACCATAACCATTGACGCCTAGAATGCGTTGTCCTCTGCAAGCCATGTCGAGCGAGACGAAGTAACCCGTGGATCCTTCCTTACAGCCGTAGAACGGCTGATTCGCGCCGTTCTGGGGCGTGGTGTAAAGGCGGCCTAGAGTCCCATCCGGGAAGAACTTCGCCGTATTGATCCATCCGGTCGTAGTTTCGTACGTTTGACTGTTCAGGTAACGCTTGAGCGCTAATGTCGTTTCAGCGGGGTCATAGCTATTGACCGCGATCGCCCATTTGACGACATCGCCCGCCTCTCCGGCCGATTTCGGCGATGCGTTCCAGGCTGGCTGCGGGAGCGCCGTCGATACGAAGAGTTCGAGCTTTGGGTAGGAACCGATATTGATGTTGCCGTACGTGTCATGCAGCAGTGACGGCAGAAAATTCGATTCGTATCCCGTCAGATTTGTGTCGACGGTCTTCAGCATCTGCCATGGCGTTGTTCCGCTCAATAAAGAAGAGTCCGGGATGCGATAGAGCTGAAAGCCATAGTCTCCTCGTTCGATGACATTTCCAGTCGTACTCGGCGAACGCGCCGGCAGATTAAACGCCGCATACCAGTATTTGGTCGACGGATCGAATCCCATGTCGGCCCAGTTAGGGTCCTCGTTCGTAGGATCGAGACCCTGAGCGGTAATCGTGCCCTGGACGGTGAAATGAATACCATCCCTAGAAGTGGCCTCAACAAAACGGTTCCTGGGTTCGGAGTCCTCGTAAAAGAGCGTGATGGCCGACTTTCTATCAGTGTTGTAAGCGGCCGGCTGTCCTACGCCGTAGTTGACCACGGATGTGGACAGAATGACTGGATCGGGATACTTCGCCCATTTGATTCCATCCTTTGAGAAAGCAGCGCCGATGCTGTTATTTGCCTCCGTTGCAGTGCCGACGTAGAACATTTCGTAGGAGTATGTCTCGCCATTTCCCAGCGGATTGACGAATGTTCCCCCGATAACCCTCGGATTGCAGGTATATCTCTCATCCCAGGCTCCCTTTGTTTCGGCAAGGACGATGAACGGACCGTTGATCACATGAGTCACGGTATTGATTGATTCATAGAGGATGCTGTCGCTGATTTGCGAGGGATTTGAGGGATTTTTCCCCGCTCCACACCACCAAAACTGCTGCACATCGCCCGTCTGGATGACGGAAGGGGAGTAGTTCCAATACCCGCCGCGCCCAACAATACCGCCCTCGGGCGTTTGAAGATTATAGGAAGCAACGCAGCCGGCCAGATTAAACGTTGCCAGGGCGAGAAATATGACAGCCAAAGGACCGAAGACGCCGCTACGACTCAATTTTCCGCATCCTCTCGCTACTCTCTATTCGTTCATCCCGCGATTGCGATCTTTCTGACATGCTGCTTGCATCGGATCCGCGAGCGCGGTATCAGCCAAGCACAGATCAGAGAAAATTGGGCTGATTGTAGCACTCGCGCGTAAGTGAAAAATGGACCGGTAGATTGTTCACCGCATGCGCAGACCGGAGCCACTTCCGTGGATCTTCGCGCCGCGGCGTCTCGCTGTCCCGGTGCGTGCTGACGGGAGCGCGAAGGCGACATAGACGCCGCCCGATGGCCATTTGGGATCGCGTCCGCCGCCGGCCGCGATGACCACGTACTGCCTGCCGTCGAGCATGTAAGTGGCGGGAGTGGCGTGGCCGGCGAAGGGCAGAGTCGACTCCCACAGTAGCTTGCCCGTATGGCTGTCGAAGGCGTGCATCCTGCGATCGAAGATAGTGGCGCCGATGAAGACCAGGCCGCCGGCGGTGACGACGGGGCCGCCGTAATTTTCCGTGCCGGTCTCCTTCATGCCCTTGGCCGCTAACTCGGGATATTCGCCAAACGGGATCTTCCATAGGTATCTCCCGGTGTTGAGATCGATCGCGTTCAGCGTGCCCCACGGCGGCGCTATGGCGGGATAGCCATCCTGGTCGAGGAACTTGCGGTAGCCGGTGAAGCGGTATTTCAATTCCGCCGCGTCACCCGCCGGCTGCGGCTGCGAGATATGTTCCGGCACGTCCATGTAGCGGAGCAGCGCGGCAAGTTCCTCGTCCTGCAGTTTGGGAAAGCCGGGCATGCGGCCTTTGCCCTGGTGGATGAGCGCGAGCACCTGCTGTTGCGACATGCGCCTGCCGATGCCCATCAGCGCAGGGAAGGACGGCGAGATGCCCTCGCGGCGATCGCCATGGCAGATGGCACAGTGTGCCGCGTAGCTGGCCGCGCCAGCGGGATCGTAGGTGGCAGGCGCATGTATCGAGGCGGAAGCTGACGTCATCTCCTGTTTGTCGCCCGCATTCGCGCCGTGACTCGCAATTTCCTGGCCTTGTTCCAGATAGTGAATGAGCGCGGGGAGTGCCGTGTCATTCACCATGGGAAAGGCGGGCATTCGCCCTTTGCCCTGGCGGATGGCGCTGGTGATCTGCGCGGAAGTGAGGCGCTTGTCCACACCGATCAAGGATGGAAACGCGGGCGGCGATCCTTCACGATGATCGCCGTGACAAGAGGCACAGAGATTGTCGTAGGCTTCTTCGCCCACGCCCAGGCCGGTTTTGTTCGCCGTCAGGCCGCCGGTCCAGGCCATTTCGTTTGCGTTGATGTAGATCACACCGCTCTTGATGTCGACGGCGGAGCCGCCCCACTCAGCGCCGCCATCGAAGCCGGGAAAGACGATGGTCTGCTTGTCGACGCTGAAGGGCACGAATTGTCCTGCGCTGCGGAAGCTCTTGAACTTCTGTTCGGCAAACGCATGTGCTTCCGGCGTGCGGTCCGTCAGCATGGCGCCGGTCAGATATTGGCGCGCGAACGGCGCTGGAAAAAGCGGTCGCGGCTGTGTGGGCCACGCTTTCTCTCCGGGTACGTTGCTGGCGGGGACTGTCTGTTCGACGATAGGAAAGAGCGGCCGGCCGGTGACGCGATCGAAGAGATAAAGATAGCCCTGCTTGGCGGCCTGCGCGACCGCATCGACGCGTTTGCCATCGCGCGTCACCGTCAGCAGCGATGGAGGCGAGGGAAAATCGCGATCCCAGATATCGTGGTGGACGCCCTGAAACGACCAGACGCGCTTGCCGGTTGCGGCGTCGAGCGCAAGCAGCGTATCGGCGAAGAGGTCCTGCCCCGTGCGATCCGCGCCATAGAAGTCCGAGACCGCGGAACCGGTGGGCACGTAGAGGATGCCGCGCTTCTCATCGAGCGCCATGCCCGTCCAGTTATTCGCCGCGCCGGAATGAAGCCATGCGTCTTGGGGCCACGTATCGTAGCCCTCTTCGCCGGGATGCGGAATGGTGTGGAAGCTCCAGCGCAACGCGCCGGTGCGCACATCGAATGCGCGGATGTCGCCCGGCGGTGCAGGATGCGTCTCCGGCATGCGGCCGCCCACGATGATCAGGTCTCTATAGACGATTCCCGGCGTGGTCAGCGCGATGGATTGCTCGCGGTACTCTCCGCGAAGGTTCTTGCGCAGGTCGATGCGGCCGCCCTCTCCAAAGCCTTGGATCGGCTTGCCGTCGCGCGGATCGAGCGCGTAAAGAAAGTTCGCGACGCCGGCGAAGAGCCGGCTCTCGGAACCGTCGCTCCACCAGGTGAGGCCGCGAACCGGCTGCGTGCTGGTCACGCCGGAATCGAAAGTCCACCGCAGCTTTCCCGTCGCCGCGTCAAGCGCGATGACCTTCTGCGTTGGCGTGTAGGCGTAGAGGGTTCTGCCCACGATCAGCGGGCTGGTCTGCAGGCCAACGCCTTTTTCGCCGCTATCGTAACTCCACGCCACCTTCAGCTTGCCTACATTGCTGCGATTGATCTGGGTGAGTGGGGAATAGTGATCGTCGGCTTTTTGACCGCCGTAAATGGGCCAATCGCGCACGGGCCAATCTTGCGCGTGCGCTGTTGCTACGGCGCACACGAGCACAATCCATAGGAGGCGCTTCTTCGGCCGCATGGCGGGCCTGAACTCGTCCATGTCAGCCCACATATTTCATGAGCTGCATGAATCCGTAATCCATGTGCAGGGCCTGGTGGCAATGCAGCAGCGTATCGCCGGGATTGTCCGCTACAAAGTCGACGGCGACCGAGTCGAGCGGCATCACATTGACGACATCCTTGCGCAGACCGCTGAACTCCTTTGTGCCGACACGCGTGACCTCAAATGTATGGCGGTGCAAATGCATGGGATGCTGATCCCCGCTGCCATTGCGAAAGATCATCCGATAGCGCCGGCCCTGCCGCACATGCAGCGGATCGATCCTCGGCCACGACTGGTTGTTGATGGTCCAGGTATCGAATTGCGATCCGTTCATCGGTCCAATGTCGCGGAAGGTGAGGGTGAAGGTCTCGTCCGGCTCGGGCGCCTTTGCCGGACTGGCGAACTGTAAGTAATCCCACTCGGTGGGAGAGGGGTCATGCCACGCTGGCGCACCAGTTGCGCCGGCATACTCGACAACAATACCAAGCCCCATGGCGCGGCTCTTTGCCAGCATTGATCCAAGGATCCACACACCGGGCGCGTTCATCTCGATGATCGCGTCAATGCGCTCGGCCACTGCGAGTGACAACGATTCGACGGCAATCGGATTTGGCACAGGATTGCCATCCATCGCGATGACCTTGAAGGTATGGCCGGGCAGCGCGAGGACGACGTTTTCCGTGCCGCTGGCGTTCAGCAGATGCATCAGCACACGCTGGCCGCGCTTCACGCGTACCGGCTCCCCGGCACCGAGCATGTGCTGGTTGATGGTTGCGTATTTGTAACCGACATCGGAGCCTGGCGTGAGCGGCGCGTTCGCAGAGGCCTCACGCATGGTCTCGGCCATGGGGACGAACGATGGCTCCCAGTGATGGATGGCAAGGAAGATTTCCTGATCGTAGTGGCCTGAATCCTGCCCGCCTTCGACCATGAGGAAGCCAAACTGACCCGTGTAAGTGCCGATCGCGAGGTTCGCTCCAGCAGCAGCGTGGGTATGGTACCAGCGCGTCCCCGCAGGCCGTGGCGTGAAGTGATAGCGCAAGGTGCCGCCGGCGGGAATCATCGGCGAGCCTTCCTCCATCGCACCGTCGTTGAGGGAATCAATAGCGAGGCCGTGCCAGTGGACGATGTCCGCGTTGGCGGTTTTATTCGTTACGTCGACGGTGACCGGCACGCCTTCGCGCACCCGCAGGATAGGGCCGGGCACCTGCCCGTTGTAGCCGACGGTGTCGATCACGATGCCCGGAGCGATCTCAAGCTTGCAGGGTGCAATGCGCAGTACGTAGTGCGCTTTATCTGCGGCCCTCTTTGCTGCCCAGGCCGGAGTGGCGTGGGCAAGCAACTGGTCCGCGAGCATGACGCCTGAGGAGGCGAGGAAGCTTCGTCGATTCATCCGCAACCCAGCATAAGCGAAGCGGCTGAGTCGATGCAGAATTGCTGGATTTTTGCTGCCTTAGCTCTCGTCGCCGTTCGCGTGGAATTTGTGGACGTACTCCGGGACAGCGAGGTCGTGCTCGAGGCGGGGATCGCGGAGCGGCGCGGCTGCCCGCAGTTGGAGGGGCACGACGCCGGCCCACACCGGCAGCGCGTAGTCTTCCTCATCATCCAGTGGCGGCCCGGAGCGCGTCTTCGCGGATGCGTCTTCTATGGTGAACTCCAGCACGGAGGTGGCCTTCAGCTCCTTCGCAGTCGGCTTGCGCACCTCGTTCCAGCGGCCGGCAATCAGGTGGTCGGAGATCACGCGCAGTGCTTCCACCTTTCCCTGGATGTCTTCGATGCTGCGTGCCATTCCGAAGGCGACGACGGAGCGGTAGTTCATGGAGTGGTGAA
>JAUTWX010000358.1 GCA_030838385.1 Acidobacteriaceae bacterium | reverse complement strand
TACTCGGTCATCTCCCCGGAAGGCTGCGCGTCGATCATGTGGCGCGATGCCACCAAACGCGCGAAGGCGGCGGAGGCGCTGAAGACGACCTCCGCGGACGTGATGGCGATGGGCTGCGTGGACGATGTGGTGCCGGAGCCGCCGGGTGGCGCGCACCTCGATCCGGAAGAGGCGGCGAGGATGCTCGATGCGAAGCTGACCTGGCATCTCAATGAGTTGAAGGACATGTCCACGGATGCGCGTCTGGCTGCGCGGCGCGAAAAGTTCCGCAACATTGCGCAGTTCTACACCACCTAAGACTTACTTGGTCACCACGCCGCCAACTCTGCCCGTGCATCCACAACGGCCATCGCGTCTGCGCTCCTTCTGCATCTTCGTGGTGGCGCTCATGTATGCCTTCGTTGCGGAGGCGATCGCGCATCGCGCGGCGAACGGCCTGAGCTCAGGCGACTGGGTGCCGCTCATCGACCGACTGATGATGCTATTTCTGCTGCTGGTGGGCTTCAGCGCGCTGGGCATGGCCTTTTCCCGTCAACGTGAGCCGCGGAAGGCGATGGGGCTGGTGTCGCGCCCAGGGCTGCTGCATGAGTTCGGCACAGGCTCGGCCGTGGGCTGGGGTCTGCTGCTGCTAACCATTGTGCCCTCGGTCTTTATCGGCGGCCTGGGTATGACGTTGTGGAATGGCTCGCACCAATGGTTCCTGCTCATTCTCGACCTGCTGGTGCTGGCGATGGCCGCGCTGTGCGAGGAGCTGATCTTCCGCGGCTATCCCTTCCAGCGGCTAATGGACGCAGCCGGAACAACGCTGGGCTCAGTGCTCATCTCGATCTGCTTCGTGGTGGTGCACTACCAGCCGGAGATGCCGCATGCGGCGGTCTTCGCGCTGTTCCTGCTCAGCCTGATCCTGTGCATCGCCTATCTGCGCACGCGCGCCTTGTGGCTGCCCTGGGGTTTGCACTTCGCCTGGAACGCTGCGATGGGGCCGCTTTTCGGCCTGCCGCTCAGCGGCTACAGCGGTTTTGCCAACGGCTTTTCGCCGGTGGTGCAAAGCTCTCCATCGGGTCCGGAGTGGCTGACAGGCGCCGATTATGGCCCAGAGGGCAGCGTCATCGCTGTGCTGGTGTTGTGCTTCGGGCTCTGGCTGATCATGCGGGTGACGCGGGAGTATGCGGGCCGCTATGGGTACCCGGAGATCATCCCGGGCGGCATCCCAGTGGATATCGACGCGGCAGCCCGGCGGCAGCACGAGGTGGCCATGGGACCGAGCGAGCCGGCAGCGCCGAAGCTGGTCCAGATCGGCGATTTGCCCCCTGCCGCGGCACCTCCGGAACGGCCGCAGCCGCAGATGCCGCCCAGGGACAAATAGATAGCTCCACTGTCCTACAGGTAGTTTCGACTTCGCCCACATACCCTGGTCACTCTCCCCTTGTCAGGGCTATCTGAACAGGCGCATCATGCCCGCATAGAGGGTTCGCCATGGGCAATCGGCACAGTTTGCGGAAGGCTGGTCAGCCCGTCGCGCTGACCGTTTTTGCCATGGCGTCTGCGCTGCTCGCTCCGCTGGCTTTCGCGCAGACCCAGGTCTTCATCGTGCAGACCGAACATCAGCAGAACATTCCTCCCTTCCAGGCCACTCACGTCAAATTTGATCAGCGGAAGCTGACGCCACGCGGACGTCGCGAGTTGATCGTGGCTTTCACCGCGGAGCAGGGCTTTGCCCGGCGTCCGTTGCCGCTGGACAGCCATGGCGTGGTGCTGCACGCGAATGGTGAGCTGAAGCCCGATGGGATGGATTACGAAGAGGCATTGCAGAAGCATGGCATCAGCTCGAAGGCGGGGGACCGGCTGGTGATCTCCGACATCAAGATCGAGTCGGACAAAGTTGTGCTCGAGTTCAACGGCGGCCCGGACCACAAGCACAAGTACCTGCGCCATATCCAAATCGGTGCCGGGATGGGCACTTCGCCCCTGGTGCAGGACAATGGCCAGGAGCCGGTGGGCTCGCGACTCACGCTGGTCTTCGACAAATACGTGCCGGACATCTCACCGGATCAGCTTCGCGGATTGATCCAGCCGGTAATGGACTTCAACGTAAAGACGCCGCTCGAAGCCTACGTGGACACGCTGCCGCCCAAGCTGAAGGAGGCCATCCTGAACCATCACGTGCTGGTGGGCATGGATCGCAAGATGGTGATCTACGCGCTGGGGCAGCCCCGCGACAAGGTGCGGGAGCAGAACAATGGCGTTCCGTTTGAAGAATGGGTCTATGGCGAGGCCCCGGAGACAACGCAGTTTGTCCGCTTTGAAGGCATCCGCGTGATCAGGGTAGAGGTCGCCGCTGTGGGTCAGGACCTGGTGGTGCGCAACCAGGATGAGACGGGCGGTTACATGGGCACCGGCGACACCCACGAGGTGAAGATGGGCGATGCCGCGCCTTCCAAAGATGGAGAGGGCGACCACAAGCGCAAGGCGCCCTCGCTGCGTTTGCCGGGCGAAGAATTGCCAGGCACCATGCAGCCAGTCCGGCAGCCAGGCCAGCCGGATACCAAGCCGCAGCCGATACCTCCGCCGCCCGGGTCTGCGCCGGCACCGGCAGGACACTGGACGAACGCGCAAAGTGCGATCGCAGGGCTGGGGCGGCCGAGCTGAATCCCAGGGCTGAAACCCAGAACTGAACCCCAGAACTGAACCCCGCAGCCTCATGTACACTTAGGAAAGCGGGACGCCGCCTTCTGCCTCACTCAAAACCTTCATCGATGAGAAGAGTTGCAGGGTCAAAAGGCCACATGAGGCCGCATTGGTGCGGCTCGAAGTTGCGTGCCGGAATCAGGTTTCGAGGAGCTATAGAGAGTCATGGCCAAGATTGCAAAGACTGCAGATCGGCAGAAGGTGATGGATACGTCCAAGAGCACGGACTGTCCCAAGTGCAACAAGCCCACGCGCATTGTGAAGCGTGTGAAGGACCGCGAGCGCGGCGTTCCCGGCGGAGTGTACATCTCCTGCTCGGCTTGCGATTTTTACGAGAAGCTCTAGGCGCGAAAGTCGATCAGATGTGTGAGCCTGGCCCATGCGGCCGGGCTCATTTCATTTAGTGGTGGGATTGCCCTTTGCCATATCGCTGAGGATGGCCAGCGCGGCGGCCTTTGGATCGGGAGCTGCGGTGATGGGCCGTCCTATCACCAGCATGCTGGCGCCGGCGGCCAGCGCGAATTGCGGCGTTGCGATACGTTTCTGATCGCCCGCATCGGAGCCGGCGGGCCGGATGCCCGGGGTGACCAGCAATGCTTGGGGCAGCGCGCTGCGCAGCGCCGCAGCTTCGGCCGGAGAGCAGACCATACCTTCGATGCCGCACTCCGCGGCAAGGCGGGCGAGCCGCAGAACTTGTTCGACAGGCGCAGCGGAGACACCAGTCTCTGCGAGAGCCGCCGCATCGACACTGGTGAGTACGGTGACAGCGACAAGACGCGGTGGGCGCGGCAGGGAGCGGGCAGCTTCGGCCGCAGCGTTCAGCATGGCCCGCCCCCCCGCCGCGTGGACGGTGAGCAGGTCCGGTTCGAGCCGCGCCAGCGAGCGGATGGCGGAGTTGACGGTGTTGGGAATGTCGTGCAGCTTGAGATCCAGGAAGATAGAGTGGCCGCGCTGCTTGAGCTCGCGGACGACGCTATCGCCGCTCGCGAGAAAGAGCTCGAGGCCGATCTTGAACCATGAAACGGAGCCGGCAAACTGATCGACACAGCTCAGGGCGGCGGCCGCGTCGGGGAAGTCGAGGGCGACGATCAGCCGGTCCTTAGCGGCTTGAGCGGGGTCCGTTCGCGCGGGAGAGGTGGGCGGCACGGTGGTTACCATGCCGCGATTTTATCGCCGCGACGGCTGTGCACAAGAGAGCAGCTTTTGAGCGAATATCGCTGATAAATGGCGTCTGAAAGAGGGTAATGGGTAGAGACGGATCGGTGCTCGCCTCCCGGGTTTACATTGCCGATTTGGTCAATATGGCGACTTCGGTGGGCGAGGGCCGGGCGTCGACCAGGTCGATCCGCACCCGGACCGTGCCGCGATGGCTGAAGCCCAGACGCTTGGCGGCAGCGTAGGAAAGATCGACCACGCGGGTTTCGATCATGGGGCCCCGGTCGTTCACGCGAAGGACCAGCGAGCGATGGTTGCGCAGGTTGGTGACGCGCACCAGCGAGCCCAGGGGCAGGGTGCGGTGAGCGCAGGTCATCGCATTCATGTCATAGGCTTCGCCCGTCGCGGTCGGCAGGCCTTGCAGGGCGTGGCCATACCACGAGGCGCGGCCGAACTGAAACCAGTGCTGGCGATGGACTGTCGGTGCTGCGCCGGTATTGGCGGCCGCCTGTTCCGCATGGACAGAGGTACCTGTCGGAGCGCTCGTGAAGCAGAACGCTGTCGCGATGAGGGCCGCCGCAACGATAGGAAATCGTAGAGAGCGATTCGTATTAGTGATGGCTGTATTCATCATCGGCTGTTCACATTTTACGAAGGGCGGCACCTCCAAAGCAAACAATTTACGTCGTTTATTTGCCCAAAAATGGTTGCAATCCCAGGGCGAGTATGTTACTTCGGTCACGAAATTCGCATAGACAATGCAACCGTATAGACGATTTGCTGGGCGAATTTTGAGCAGATCGCAATCGCGCAAAAAAGAGGAGATCCAGACTGACCATGGGCGGCCTCTTGGGCGAAGAGGATGCCGGCAAGAACGCGGGGGTTCGAGGACGGCTCGAAATGTCCAGCAAGCAATTCGTCCCATTTGAGGCTGAACACTTCCGGTCTGACTGCCTTGTTGACGACGGTCCCAAGACACGTCCATTCACTCAAAGACCGAGCTGAATACCGGTGGTGAGGCTGGTTGTCGATAGGATCGACTGGTTGTTCACAACATAAACGCGCTTCGGACGTGTGGTGATACGGCAGCATCCTGCTCATGGCCATTGCCGTCTCACTGCACAGGTCTCTTGCTGGTCGTCTTGCTCTTGCCGATGCGTGAGGCAGAAACCTCCTAGGGAATCCAACTCACTCACTTTTCTGACCGAAGCTATGCCGCCGCTGTAGTCAATCGGGGAACGCCGCACCAGATAAATGCCCGCGGATAGACCGCAAGACCGGAGGTGGATATGGAAGGGGTTGCTATTGCAGATGAGCAGGTCACATCGCTTGACGATATTGCTACAGACGTTTGCGGATTGCGCATTGCCTTCGTCAACGTCTTTGGGGTTACGCATGTGGACGGCAGTTGGAGCTTGATCGATGCAGCCTTGCCATTCAGCGCCGTCTATATTCGCAAATGGGCTGAGAAAC
>JAUTWX010000351.1 GCA_030838385.1 Acidobacteriaceae bacterium | reverse complement strand
GGTTAAAGCAGCGGCCGGTTCTGCGGTATGGAAGTTGGCGCTCAGCGAGCGCAGGCCCGCCTGGCGCAGGCGGAGGAGCTTCTCGGCCAGGACGCTTCCGTCGACAGCTTGCAGTCTGGAGATGGGCAAGTGGTGAAATGTAACTTCCACCGGTTGCGTGTTCTGGGCCAGCAGAGACGCTTCGAAGGTATCAAGAGGAACGTATTCCGTATCGCGGATCTGCGACAGATCAACGCTACCTCGGTGCGAAGCGGCCTCCCTGCTCGCCTGCTCCAGCGAGGTGGCCATTCCGCGGAGTTCATAGGTAACAACATTCTCCGGATGCAGATTGCGTCGTATCTGGTTGGCTAAGATGCCGATTTCCAGCAGATCACCGCCGCGCAAAGCGTCCAAAGCCATTGCAGTGTTCCAAGCCATTGTCTATATCCTAACAATCTGGGTGAACAGGTGCATCCGCAGAGATGGTATTGCGCCGTATTATGGGGAGACATGGTTGGGGACATCGCCTGACGAAAAAGACACAAATAACGTTACATTTTAAGCCAGGAGGAAAGCAGAGATGATGTATCGGCACAGATCCGTAGCGCGTTCGCATCGGGTCGGCGTCTGTCATGTGGCCGCGGTGACGCTTATGGTACTGCCCGTGGTGTCCACTTCTACAAGCGCATTTGCGCAGGCCGCCGCCGCGAAACCGGGGTTGGATGTCCTCACCTTTACGAATGGCGATCAACTGACCGGCACGCTGGTGAGCGAGAGTGGCGGCTCGGTTGTCTTTCATAGCGACGTGTCCGGTGACATCAAGGTCGATTGGAGCAAGATTAAGTCGCTGCACACCGGAGGGAAATATGCGGTGATCTCGCCGGGGGAGAAGTTGAAGGTAGGCCGGCCGGCACCGCAGGTACCGGTTGGAACGCTGAGCGTCTCAAACGATGAGGTGTCTGTCTCCGGAGCGGGTGGAGAGGTCAAGAATATTCCCACTAAACAGGCCGCCTACCTCGTGAATGGTGATGATTTTCAGGAAGCAATTACGCACGAGCCGTCCTTGCTGCATGACTGGGTGGGCGGAGTTACGCTTGGAGCCACGCTGGTTGAGTCGACACAGACGAGCGAGACATTTACGGGAGAGATCGCGCTGGTGCGAACGGAGCCGAGCGTCGATTGGTTATCACCGAGAAATAAGACGATCTTCGACGCAACGGCAACCTACGACCTGCTCAAGCAGCCCTTCATTGCGGGGGTGCAGGATGCATCGAGCGCAAAGACAAACATCCTGCACGGCGACATTGAGCGTGACGAATATCTGACATCGCGCTTCTACTACCTTTTCGACGCGAGCGCCGATCACAATGTCGGCTCCGGTTTGCAGGTACAGCAGACCTACGGCGGCGGAGCCGGCTATTCGGTCCTCAAGGAGAAGGCGCGGACTCTGGACGTGAAGGGGGACATCCACTATCAGCGGCAGGAATTTTATCCGGCGGCGAACTTCCCCTCCGGAGAGACGCTGAATCTGATCGGCGCCACGTTTGCCGAGTTGTACATGCAGAAACTTCCGAAAGGGCTGGTGTTCAATGAGGCTGGAACGGTGCTGCCGGCCTTCAACACGCCGGCTGGTCAGCCTTCCGCATGGAGTGCGCAGATCATTGCCGGGCTGCTCTTCCCCGTATACAAGAACCTTGGCTTTACGTTCGGTTCGCAGGACAACTTCGTGAATAACCCGCCCTTCGGCTACAAGAAGAACACCTTCCAATTGACCGCCGGCCTTACGTACAGCTTCAAGTAGATGCCGGGACAAAGAAGAGAGGCGTGACCAGCGGCCATGCCTCTCGTTCGGTCAGAGCTTGAGGTTTATGGATTCGGTGCTGCTCCCGGCTTGACGGTACTGATGACATTGGCAGGCAGCGGCTTGTCGGCATTGGCCAGCAGCACGGAGACTTGCCACATCTGAGTGTCGTTCAGCAGATTGTTGAAGGCCGGCATGCCGCTCAGCCGAATGCCATTCCGCACCTTCCAGAACGTTTCTCCCACCGGATCATCGCTGACGCCAACGATGCCATTTCCGTGTGGCGCCCATAGTTGGGGTGCCCCAGGAAAGAGGTGCTTGCCAAAGGGGGAGGCCTGCCCGTAGTAGCCGTGGCATCCGGAACAATTGTCGCGATAGATCTGCGCTCCGAGCAGCAGGTTTGTGGGGCTCGCCTCAATTGGGGAGCTCTTGGGCGCCTCTCGATCGATACGCGCATTGAGCCCGCGGTTCGCGATGGTGCCCTCCATGGGGAATGGTTCGTCGTCAACTGCGACCGGAATGCTGCCGTAGTAGAGGTAGGCGAGAGCGCCCAGAGGGAAGAGCAAGAGACCAACGATCAGTCCGAGAAAAAAACGCATGCGACCTCGCCAGAAGGTGAGTTTTGGCGCCCATAGAACGGCGGCCTGTCACGAGTGTAAGGCTGAAGTACACGCGGGATGCTTTAATACTAAGAGCACGTCCCGAGTCCGCAGCAGAGTAGTGGAGGCATCACCATACATGCAATGCAGTAAGAGTCTGGGATACCTGGCGTATCCGCTCCTGACGTTTTCCCTTTTCGCCGCTCTTTCTATGCAGGCGCAGACCACAGGCAATCCACCGCAGAGCACGCCCCCAGCGCAGAACCCGACCCCGGATACGGAGGCACAGCCGACTCCGCTGCAGCCGACGCAGCCTGCGCCGCTGACGCGCGATCCTCTGTCGCAGGCACAGCAGCAGCAGGGAAACTCCAGCTCGCAGCCGCAGAGGAACTATCCCAATGAGCAGGAGCGCATCCGGCTTGCGCGCGAGGCTCAGGAGCGGGTGCGCGCGCGGCGCGCGGCGCGGACCGAGGCGACCATCAAAGACACATACAGCCACCGGTACGACATCTACTTCGGCTATGCCTATCTGCGGATGCGTCCGGGCCACTTCTTGCAGCATGCGAACGAGTATGGCTGGAATGCCGGCATTACCCGGTATTTCAATACAAAGTTTGGCGTCACGGCAGACCTGCGGGGCTATTACAAGAGTGTCTATGTGGGGAACAATCCGTATGCGCTGTTCCAGCCCTTCATCAGCAACTACTCAGTGATGGTGGGCCCGCAATATTCGGTGAGACAGCGGAAGAACTACGCCGTCAGCGGTCAAGTGCTGGCTGGAGTGACGCGCAACCTCTTCTATGGCAGCTCGGCAGGCTTCCCCGGAACGCTGATCGGTTTGTATCCGAACGCGACCCGATTCACAGCAGCGGCAGTCGTGCCAGTCGACATCAACCTGGGGCCGGGACTCGCCTTCCGGATTGCGCCCACTTATGACCTGACCACCTGGGGCGGCGACATTCAGCACAATCTGGGCTTTACGCTGGGTCTGAACTATCGCTTGGGGCGGCAGTAGGCGCTCTCAGAAAAGACAAGGGCCGCGTTCCTGACTGCGCCAGTCTGGAACGCGGCCCGTTTTCGTGTGCGGTGGAACAGGGTCAGGCTTTTACGCGCTGGTCGCGGTCCCTGGCCGATTCGCGCGGGTACTGCGGCTCGGTCATGTTGACGGGATCGAGGATGGCGCTGATCTCCTCTTCGCTTAGGAGGTTCTTGGCGCGGGCGATTTTGATGATGGACTCGCCGGTGGCGACGGATTCTTTTACGATCTCGGCGGCCTGGGCGTAGCCGATGTAAGGATTGAGCGCTGTGGCGAGGGAGACGGTGCTCTGCGCATAGAAATCGCAGCGGCTCTTATTAGCAGTGATGCCGGCGACGCAGCGGTCGTTGAACTGGCGCAACATGTTGGCGAGGATCGTGGCGCTTTGCATGACGCTGTAGGCCATGGTGGGCATCATGACGTTCAACTCCAACTGGCCGCCCTGCACGGCCAAGGCGACGGCTGTGTCATTGCCGATCACCTGGAAGCTGACCATGGCGGCGAGCTCCGGCATCACCGGATTTATCTTGCCGGGCATGATGGATGAGCCGGGCTGCAGGCTGGGCAGGTAGATTTCGGCGAAGCCGGTATTGGGGCCGGAGGAGAGCAGGCGGAGGTCATTGGAAATGCGGATGACCTCCAGCGCGACGCCGCGGAGGGCCGCGCTCACCTCTCCCATGCAGGCATTCGACTGCATGGCCCAGCGCATGTCCGCGGCGGGCGTGAGCTCTTCGCGGGAGATGCGGGCCAGGTTGGTGATGGCCTTCTCCCGATAGTCGGGATGCGTGTTGATGCCGGTACCGACGGCGCTGCCGCCCAGGCCTAGTTCACGCAGAGAGTCGCTGGCCAGCAGCAGGGCGCGCTTCGTCTTCTCGATGGCGACGCCATAGGCCGCAAACTCCTGGCCGAGGCGGATGGGCACGGCATCCTGCATGTGGGTGCGGCCGGACTTCATGATGCCATCGAACTCAGCGGCCTTCTGGCGGAAGGTGCTCGCCAGCGTATCCAGGACGGGGTAGAGACTCTCGAGCACGAGCAGGGTGCCGATGCGCATGCCGGTGGGGAAGACGTCGTTGGTGGACTGCCCGTAGTTGACGTGGTCGTTCGGGTGCACCTCGGCGTACTCGCCCAGCTTGCCGCCGAGAATCTCGTTGGCGCGATTGGCGAGCACCTCGTTGATGTTCATATGAAAGGAGACGCCGGCGCCGGCCTGGAAGACATCCACGACAAACTCGCTATTCCACTTGCCGTCGATCACCTCCTGCGCGGCCCGGATGATGGCGTCGGCGCGCTTGTCGGAGATGAGGCCCAGGGACTTGTTGGCCTCGGCGGCGGCGCGCTTCACCATGCCGAAGGCGCGGATAAGCAGCGGATGCGCACGCATACCGGAGATGGGATAGTTCTCCACGGCACGTGCGGTCTGGGCGCCATAGTAGGCGCGCTCCGGAACCTCGACAAAACCGAGCGAGTCTTTCTCTTGGCGGACTGCGGACATCAGGTGCTCCTTACTTTCGGATGAGTGGATGTCAACCGATCAGTATAGGGCAGTGCGAGTCCGCTTCGTTAGCTCGACGGGTGGGGGTATGAGAGGAGCTTTTCGGTAGCCATGTTCCACTGGTCTTCCGCACAGAGCGGATTCTCTTTAAAAAAAGCCGCGTTCGCCTCTAGTTGCTTCGGGGCAGACCTATGGGGATCCGCTCTAGTGAATTTCCGGAGCGCCGCGGCGCAGGTAGAGGCCGCTTATCAGGGTGGCGAAGACGATGCCGCAGGCAACCAGGAAATAGTAGGTCATGGGGCGGGAGAAGCCCGGCGCATACTGCAGATCCTGACCCACCCAGCAGGTGAGCAGTACAGCGATGATGGTGAACATGCCGGCGACGGTGAGCAGCATCGAGCCGCGACGGCGGCGCATGTCGAGCGCCTCTACCTGGTCAGGAGTCAGGTTGCGCTCTTCGGGGGGCAAGCTCATGTTCGCCATACAGTTCGGATCCTCGCGGTTGCAGGGAAAAGCCCTGCGCAGCACCATTAAATCATGATTGCCGATGGCTCTGGAAGGCCGACATCGTGACGGCTGAGGCGTTTCGGCGACATGGTATCGCTCAAGAGCACGTGGAGAAGCAGGCCACCGAGGGCATACACATCTCAGCAGCCTGCGCGTCAGAGTGACGATTACGCTGCTTTGCTGACCGGCACCTGGATCTCCGTTACGTAGGACTCATCATCTTGCCGAATCGGCTGCGAATTCTGGAGGTAGAGCTCGCGGATCGGTCCTGCTACTTGATAGCCATTGTCGCTGACCCAACGCAGCAAGGCGTTGTAAGCCTCTTGCAGACGTTGATACGAACCGGCGTGAATTGCACTGGCCGCCGTAATGGCCGGCAACTCGTATACCCGCACACCTCCGGTGGCCTTGACCGGTTCCTTGAGGAAGATGCCAGCTTCTCCATCGACGCTGGACTCGCGAAATTCGGGATCGTGCCACATGGCAAAACACGGTGCCTGTCCAACGACTCCGGGCCCTACGCCGGCGACTACTTTCGGATAAAGCTGGCCAACGGAGGGATAGTTCGCGATCGTCTCCCGTACCGAAGCGACCCACTGCCTCGGCAACTGCTTGAGCACCACTTCTTGTGACATAAGCATCTCCTGTTCGATGAGCCGGATGCGGCTCTGAAGTCTGCTGAGACGATCGTGCTCTTCCTCAACACGCGCTTGCTGCTCGACCTGACGTAGCAGAAGCATGCCCCGCATCTGCTCGCCGGTCACGTTCTCTTCCAGGCATTTTGCAATCTGCTCGAGGGAGAATCCCAAATCCTTGAGCGCGAGGATGCGATGGAGCTGCGAGAGCTGGGATGCGGAGTAATAGCGGTAACCGGTCTCCGGATCGACATGCACGGGCGACAGCAGCCCGCGCTCGTCATAGTACCGAAGGGTCTTGATGGAAACCTGCGAGAGCGAGGAAAAGTCACCGATCTTCAGCATGCTTCTCTTTTAGGGTCTCCAGCGACTGGAGAGTCAAGCGCTATTTGTAAGCCTGCGGATGAGTATCAGAGAAACGCGACGGTCTGGAGCGTGGTGACTTCGAACCGTTTGCGGCAGCGTACGTTTTTGCAACCAACCGCGTCATCGCGCCGCACCATGTAGGACTGCGCCTTGGCAAAACGAGCGCGGTCGCGCTCGTCGGCGTGGCGGGGCAGCGACGCTTTTTTGCGCCGGACCAGCCATGCGATGGGGTATTCGTCAGCCTTGCCGCAGTGGGGGCAGGTGAGGGTGTGGGTGCGCTGCTCCGGCCGCTCGTCGAAAAAGTCGCGTTCCTCCATGCGGTACCATCCAGTCGTATAACTCTAGTCCGACCGTATACTGCTGCCGCCCATGTTTGCAACCGTCTGGGGGCTTAGCAGTCACCCTAGATCAGCGAATCCTCAGCACACGGAGCTAAGTCGACGCTGGATCTGAATTCGAACTCAAGCCAGCGAAAAGAAACCGTAGCAGTTGCCTTTTCGCGGGGTTCGCGACGCGATCACAGGTAAGCAGTTCCACTACAACGTCTCCCCTTATTCCACCCATGCCTGTTGAAGCAGATTACGCGGCAAACTCAGCTCTCCTCAACTTTGGAGCGAGCAGAATCACGAGGGCCAGTGCCAGAAGATAGACGCTGGATGCAAGCACGAAGAGGCTGCTGTAGTTGTGGGTTTGCTGCAAGAGGTGTCCTGCGTAGAAGGCGATGAGGAAGCCACCCACCGAGCCGGCCATGCTGCCGATACCCGTGACCGAGCCTACAGCGGTACGCGGAAACATGTCCGATACCGTGGTGAAGAGATTGGCCGACCATCCCTGATGCGCTCCGGCAGCGACGCCCAATAAGCCAATAGCAGCCCACTCGGAATGCAAATGCCCGATAGCGAAGACGGGCACAACAAGGCACGCACAGAAGAACATTGCGGCAAGGCGCGCTCCTGCAGCCGAAAATCCAAGCTTGCGAAAGGGCGTGGGAAGCCAGCCTCCGCCGATGCTGCCGACAGCGGACATGTTGTAGACGAGGATGAGCGGCAGGCTGAGATGCGAAAGATTGAGATGAAACCGCGCACTGAAATAGGACGGCAGCCAGAAGAGATAGAACCACCAGATAGGGTCTGTGAGAAATTTCGCGATGGAGAAGGCCCAGGTCTGGCGATAGCCGAGCAGCCGGATCCAGGGCGTCGACGGGCCCATCTGGGTCGCGGCTTCTTTGTAGATGTGGCGCAGCTCGGCGCCGGTGAGCGTGGGGTGATCGGTGGGCTTGCGGTAATTCTTCCACCACCAGAAAATCCAGAGCGCGCTGAAGATGCCGGTGGTGAGAAAAGCGGCACGCCATCCGAAGCGGATCGTAACCCAAGGCACGATGAGGGGCGCGAGAATGGCTCCCACATTTGCGCCGGAGTTGAAGATGCCGGTCGCCAGCGAGCGCTCACTTTGCGGGAACCACTCGGCGATGGTCTTGATGGCGGCGGGAAAGTTGCCGGATTCTCCAATGCCCAGGCAGAAGCGCGCGAAGCCGAACTCAAGGGCGGTGTTGGCCAGCGCGTGGCCCATGGCGGAGAGGCTCCAGACGCCCATGATGAGGATGTAGCCGATGCGCGTGCCGATCTTGTCCACCAGACGGCCGGCGACGAGCAAGCCGATGGCGTAGGCGGCCTGGAAGGCATCAACGATATAGCCGTAGTTGATTTCCGTAAGGCCAATGGTGTGCTGGAGCGTGGGCTTGAGCAATGCGATGACCTGGCGGTCCATGTAGTTGATGGAGGTCGCGAAGAACAGCATGGCGCAGATGGTCCAGCGCACATTTCCGAGGCGTGCACTGTTGAGGCCGCTTTCTTCCTGCTCCGGATCGGTCTGGCTCGGGTTCATGCCTGTCCTGATTGAGGGATTCACTGCACTCTCCATCCCGAAGCGCCTCTGCACGCAACCGTTGCGGGATGGAGCATGATCGATCGCGTCATCCATAGTAATTCGTCATCTGAAGCAAAGAGAATTGACTATCCCGTATAGCGGTACGAAGCTGCACAAATGTGCAGACACAGTGCGCGACTTCTGATACATAGAAATTGCGGACTTGCGACTGTTCTGCCGCACCAGCGCAATGATCTCTCGATTCCATCCTCGTGTGGCGCAAATCACAAACGCTTTCAGACGTGGCGCATCGCCGGCGTTACCTGTGGCCCTCTGCCTGGTTCTCGCTCCTACAGCACGGCCGCAGCAACTTCTGTGGTCGCAGCGCGTAGCGAACTCTACGATCCACAATTGGCCAGCGGGTCGCTTCGTCGCTCCCGATGCGAAGTGGGTGTGGAATTACGAACTCGGTGTCCTGCTGAACGGGATGGGCGCCACGTGGTTCAACAGCGCGGATGGAGCTTACTACCACTACGTAAAGCAGGCGATCGATCAATTGGTTGGGCCCGACGGTTCGATCCCTACGTACAATCCTGCCGCCAATTCTCTCGACAACATCGCGATAGGCCGCCAACTGCTGCTTCTCTATCGAGTCACTCAGGATGCGAAGTATTATAAGGCAGCGACGCTCCTTCGCAGGCAACTCTCGGCGCAGCCACGCAACGCTTCAGGTGGCTTTTGGCACAAGCAAATCTATCCTGATCAAATGTGGCTGGACGGGCTCTACATGGCCGAGCCTTTCTATGCCGAATATGCGTCAGTCTTTCATGAGCCTGATGACTTCGCCGACATCGCCAAACAGTTTTCGCTGATCGAAGAGCACGCCCGTTCGCAGCAGACCGGCCTTCTGTATCACGGGTGGGACGAGTCGAGGAAGCAGGCCTGGGCGAACAAAGTCACCGGGACCTCCCACGTTTTCTGGGCGCGCGGCATGGGCTGGTACATGATGGCGCTGGTGGATACGCTGCCCTATTACTCAAAAGACGATCCGAACCGGGCGACGCTGCTTGCTATTCTGAATCGCACCGCGGCTGCTGCCGTTCGCTATCAGGACAAGCAAACGGGACTCTGGGATCAGGTCCTCGACAGAGCGGGAGCGCAGGGCAACTACTTTGAGTCGTCCGCCGCCTGCATGTTTACGTACGCGCTACAAAAGGGTGTCCGGTTCGGATATCTACCGGAGCACTATTCCGAGAACGCGGCTCGCGCCTGGCAGGGAATTCTGAGCCATTTCGTTCAGACAGATGCGAGCGGATCCGTAACCATCACCAACACAGTGAAGGGCATCGGGCTTGGAGGTTCTCCCTACCACGACGGCACGTATGCCTACTACGTTGGCTCTCCCGTTGTCAGCAACGATCCAAAAGGAGTAGGCGCCTTTCTGCTGGCCAGCACGGAGATGGA
>JAUTWX010000264.1 GCA_030838385.1 Acidobacteriaceae bacterium | reverse complement strand
TTCGTTTTCGATGAGGGAGAAGCGAACGTGGCCGTCGCCATGGTGGCCAAAGCCGATGCCGGGGCTGACGGCGGTCTTGGCATCGCGCAGCAGCTTCTTCGCGAACTCGAGAGAGCCGAGCGCGCGGTATTGCTCAGGTATCCGGGCCCATACGAACATGGTCGCCTTCGGGCTCTCCACCGGCCAGCCGATGTGATGGAGGCCGCGCACCAGCGCGTCGCGACGCTTGCGGTAGGTATCGCAGATTTGGGCGACACACTCCTGCGGGCCTTCGAGCGCCTGGATGGATGCGACCTGGATCGGCGTAAAGGTTCCGTAGTCGAAGTAGCTCTTGATGCGCGTCAGTGCGCCGACCAGATCGCGGTTGCCGACCATGAAGCCAACGCGCCAGCCGGGCATGTTGTAGCTCTTGGACAGTGTGAAGAACTCGACGGCGATATCTTTCGCACCGAGAATCTCCATCACGGAGGGCGCGCGGTAACCATCGAAGACGAGATCGGCGTAGGCGAAGTCGTGGAGGAGGTAGATCTGTTCGGCGCGGCAGAAGGCGACGACGCGCTCGAAGAATGCGCGATCGACGGTCTGCGCGGTGGGATTTGCCGGGAAGTTGAGCAGCAGCATCTTGGGCCGCGGACGCATGGTTGGCAGCTCGTGCTGCAGCCGGTCGAGAAAGCCCGCGGGATCGTTCATCTCGACCGAGACGACCTGCGCACCGGCGATGGTGGGGCCGTAGATGTGGATGGGATAACTGGGGTTGGGGACGAGGATGGCGTCCTGCTCGTCGAGCGTAGCGAGGCAAAGGTGAGCGATGCCCTCCTTGGAGCCGATGGTGACGATGGCTTCGGAGTTCGGGTCGAGTTCGACGCCGTAGCGGCGCTGGTACCAGTCGCAGATGGCCTTGCGCAGACGCGGAATACCTTTTGAGAGCGAATAGCGATGCGTGGAATCTCGCGCAGCGGCTTCGATGAGCTTGGCGACAATGTGCGGCGGCGTGGCGCCGTCGGGGTTGCCCATGCCGAAATCGACGATGTCTTCGCCGCGTCGGCGCGCCTCGGCCTTCATCTCGCCGGTGGTGTTGAAGACGTATGGCGGCAATGAGGCGAGGCGGCGAAAGGCTTCCAAAGAAAATTCTCCTGCGCTTAGAGCGAATTCTCCAATGCTAGTTCCCGCTGAGTTTATCCCAGACCGCATAGGCGCAAGGCCTGCGGAGCGGGTTGGGATGGGAGGTCACGTGATGGCAGACTTGATAGCTGCTGATTTGCGCTGATCCGCGCTTGGTAGACTTCCCGTAGACCCCACCGAAGGCAAGGCATGTCCACGACACCAAGGCAGGCTCCTCCACTTTTCAGTCCCGCACCCGCGCCGCGCGGACGCAACCTGACAGCCGCCTCGCTGCTGGCGTTGGCGACGATTTGCGCCATTGCCCTGGCGTTGCAGATCTCCCACTTCTGGCCATACATGACGGACGATGCGTACATCTCGTTGCGTTACAGCCAGCGGCTGATCGAAGGGCATGGGCTGACGTGGAACGATCTACCGCCTGCGGTAGAGGGCTACACGAATCTGCTGTGGGTGCTGCTGTGCGCGGGGCTTGGCGCGCTGGGGATGAACCTGGAGTCGGCGGCGCGCCTGCTGGGGATTGGCTCGACGGCAGCGACGATCGCGGCGGTGGCGGCGCAGGTGTATCGCGACTTTCCCGCAAAGATCCGGTTTGTCTCGGCGTTGATCGGGTGCCTGGCGCTCTCCCTGAGCGCGCCAATCGCGGTGTGGTCGATCGGGGGCCTTGAGCAGCCGCTGCTAGCGGCGCTGCTGGCCTGGGCGGCGTATTTCGGCGTTCGCTGGCTTTCGTCAGCGAAGGGCAACGCGCGGGATGCGGATGCAATGGGCGTGCTGCTGGGTTTTGCGGTGCTGGCGCGTGCGGATGGTGCGTTGTTTCCTGCGCTTTTCTACGCGGGCGCTGTGCTGGCGGACGGTGCGCGTCCGCGGACGCTGATGGCGCGGGCGCGGCTGTTGCCGATTCCGATCCTCTTCTTTGCAGCACAGGAGCTGTTCCGCCATCTCTACTACGGCGCATGGCTGCCGAATACGGCTCATGTGAAGCTGGCCTTTACATGGCATCGGCTCTACACCGGTCTGCGCTATGAGTTGTACGGAGCTCGCTCGGAGCTGGTGTTCCTGGCCATGGCGCTCATTGGTTGTGTTGCGCTGTCGATTGCCGGCAAGAAGCGGCAGGTCATTTTTCTGGTGACGGTGTCGGTGGGCTGGCTGCTCTATGTCCTGATTATCGGCGGCGATATCTTTCCATCGTACCGACACTTCATTCCCTCGATGGCACTGATGGGCTTCATGGTAGCGGGTTGCGGCTTGCTAACCCTGGGTGCGCCCTTCCGTTTCTCGCGTGTACGGGTCGCGATCTTTCTGCTGCTCACGCTGCTCGTGCTGACCTCCGATTTGTTTGCGCCGGTGGAGACATGGGAGCGTGAGGGCAAGCAGATCGGCCTCTTCCTGCATACGGCGTTTGGCGCCCAGCAACCGCTGCTCGTCTCAGATGCCGCGGGCGTGGTGCCGTATTTTGCTCGCATGGAGGTCCTTGACCCGCTGGGCCTGAATGACTATCACGTCGCACGGCATCCGATTGCGGATCGTGGGCTAGGCTGGGTCGGTCATGAGCTAGGCGATGGGAGTTATGTGTTGGACCATAAGCCGGACCTTATCCTTGTGTCTACCTACCAGGGCGATATGGGATTGGCGGCTGATCAGCAACTGCTGGCCGATCCTCGATTCGCGGCTAACTATCAGCGGATCCGCATCGATGCCGGACCGCCCCATCCGATTCGCGCGGAGCTTTACATGCGACGCGTGGATGGGAAGCTGGGCATTCAGATTTCGCCCGATGCCGAGTCCATACCCGCGTACCTGGCAACGGTTGATAACGCCAACTCCGTGCGGCTGGTGAATGGACAGGCAGAGCTGGTGGTCCCGCCGCATGGCTCGGCACAATTCGTGGCCATCCCGCTGAACGCGGGTGCCTGGAAGGCTACGCTCGAAGGCGCAGGAGCGGCACAGTTCGCGCTGCATGCGGCCTCGGGAAGCTCACCCTGTGCAACATGTGTCCAGGCAGGCGCGAACGGGATGGCCGGGTGGACGATCGAAAATACCAGCGCGCAACCCGCGACGCTGACAAGCATTGCGTTGATCAAGAATGCGGAATAACGGAATGGGGAATAAGGGTGAGAGGAGTTAGGTGCTCTTGCTGCGATTGATCCAGTGCAGGGAACGACATTCCATCCCGCACGTAAATACGATACGCATGGTGCGATTCTTCATCGAATTGACGAGAAATGACTAACTTGTAATTTTCTGCAAGATATGCGGCAAACTGTGGCCACTGGTTCAGCTTATCGAATGTCGGCAGCCGGTTGAACCATTCGTTGGTCAGCACAATGACAGACGGCGGATTTTTGATCAGGCTATTCAAAAAATCGACTCTGTAATGGTCCACCACAGGGCTTTTATCCGGAGCAAAGAACAATAGATCACCGATCGAGCCGGTACTTTGTACGATGCGGAGATGATAGAGGGCATTCAAGCA
>JAUTWX010000242.1 GCA_030838385.1 Acidobacteriaceae bacterium | reverse complement strand
GGGCGGCCGAAGAAAGCAAGACCTGGGACTGACAGGCCGATCGTCAAACGAGTGAGGTAGGACAAGCCTCAAAACATGGCGCCCTGAAACGTGGCAACTCCATGTTTGGCGTCCAGGTTTTCGATCGCGAATCTCCGCTGATCAATCGGAGATACCGCGATGTTCAATCTCTTCTTCCGCCGCTACCTGCCCGGGTTTCGCGTCGGACCGGATGGCGTCCCGGGCTTCAACATCGACGACTACGGCTTGCCTCAGCGCGCGACTGCTTCGTTCGACGACACGCTCCCGGAGTCGGCGGCGCAGCGGTATCCCGACGCGGCGCAAACACAGAGTCCGCCCAGCATCAGCTTCCGCCTGCCAGGCGCCGAGGGCTGGGTTCTTTCGGCTCCGCTGATTGGCTCGCCCGGGTTTCGCGTCAGTCCGCAGGACGATGTCCCTGGCTTCAATGTTGGTCCACAGGATGACGCACCGGGTTTCAACCTCGACGAAAATAGTGGTCAGCAGCAGGAAACAACCCGGTCCGATGGACTGCGGCCGGGATCGATGACGCCACAGGATCTCAACGCGCCGCAAACGCCGACACCGCCGCCGGGCGAGAAGGACCCGGTCCCGCCAGCTCCGCCGCAGCTTCCAGAGTGGCTCTACAAGCTGGTGACCATGCTGCCGCCGCGGTTGTCGACCACATTCGATCCGCGCACCGGGCCGCCCATCGCGATCAACTCGCCGCCGGGTTTGGGCTTGGCCGCGGCGCCCGGCGCCGACCAGTGGCCGCCCGCCAGCGCGCCTCAACAGCCGGCAGACATCGATATCCGCTCCCGCGCCGCCACGACGCAGAACACCAATCCCCAACCCGCAGCCCAGCAGGCGATGCGCAACCCTTGGCTCCAGCCTCTGAAGGGCGGCTGGCCGTATGCCCAAGGGGATGGTGCCCTACCACCGATACCGTCGGTCCAGCCTCCCGCAGATTCCAACTTCAGCCTTGCGAACGCCGATGATGCGGGCGAGCAGCAGACGCAACAACAGATGCCGTTGCAGCACTATCAGCAGACGCAACGGACAATGCCGTCGGTTCCACTCGGTACTGGGCCGGCGATGGTCCACATGCCTCAGGAGCCAGGCATGAAAATGACGGAGCTCGAACCTAGGTCCGAACAGGAGTTCTCCCAGCTTATTGAAGCGTACCGGCGGCTGAAAGAGACGGAGGGCAGACAGCCCATTTCGGACCAACCATTGCCGCAGCCGCCCCTGAACGAAAACGGGGCTTCTTCCTACGCATCAGGCAACGATGGCCCGTCCTTGGGCCAGAGGCTCGCGCAGAGTAGTGTCGAGACACTCGTTCCTGGTGCCCACTACCAGGAGTTGGCTCGTCAACAACTCGGGGCGGGAAACTACGTCGGTGCCGGAGTCTATCAGGCTGCGGCGCTCGTGGACGCAGCGCTCGGTGTAGCGACACTCGGTCTGGGTACAAGGCTCGCCGCAGCGGGTAGGACTGCTGCTGCCGAAGGAGCTGCCCTATTTCGGCGCGCGTTCGACTCGCGTTCACAGCTATTAAGATATCTCGGGCGGGCTCCCGAGGGTATGCAATGGCATCACATCGTAGAGCAATCCCAAGCGGCTCAGTTCGGTCAGCGACCCATACAAAGTGTTGAGAATATCGTGGCCCTTCCGATTGAGGCGCATCAAGAGCTAAATGCGTTTTATTCGTCAAAACAACAAATCTCCGTTCCCAACACAGTGCGCGAATGGCTAAGAGGGCAATCCTTTGAAGTGCAATACGAATTCGGAATGGAACAACTCAAGCGCGTCCTCGGCGACTAGTTGAATTGCGGAGCGAGCTATGGTGGACCCGAAAGACCGTTACATTGCGGCAGCCGTTGAGCATGGTCGTTGTACAGAAAGCGGCGACTACAAAAGGGGAAATGCAGCCTTTGATCGGATGAAGGTGGCCCTCACGGAATTGCGAGGGCGCGCCGACAAAGGCGAATCGATCCTCATGGAATTGCTCAATCATCCAAATGGATGGATGAGATTGGATGCGGCTGCAGATCTCTTGCCGCTGCGAGCAGAACTTGCCACTACCATTCTTGAGAACCTCGCATCTGGCCCGCAGAGCCAGCTGGAATTCATGGCTAAAATGATTCTACGCGAATGGCGAGCGGGGAGGCTAAACGTACTGTGAAGCACTGATAGGAGCTTAGAACGCATCGGGCACGTCTGCGCACCATCCCTCGCGGTGAGACGCCGACGAGGGGGAGCTGCGGCTTGGCGAGTTCGAGGTCGAGGGGGCAACCTGCTATCGATTGGCGAGCCGGATACGCTCAGTTCGCCACCTTCCTCCAGGACAAACTGCCATCCAAGCGGCCACGCATCTCCTGCCGTTGCGAGCAGAACTTGCCTCTGCAATTCTTGAAAATCTTGCGTCCGGCCCGCGGAGCGAGGTGGAATTCGAAGCAAGGATGATTCTACGCGAATGGCGAGCAGGAAGGTTAAACGTACCATGAGGCCTGTTAGAAATCTTAGAATGGAACAGTTCAAGCACGTCCTCAGGTGGCAGCTGAATTGCGGGGCGAGCTGAGATGCATCCGAAAGACCGTTACGTTCGATCGTAGGAGCGTGCGCCTATGTTTAACGAAAAGTCGGTAACTGCAGGGAAAAGTCGATGGCGCGGCACGAGTCTCCAAGTGCCTTTCTGGAGAAGGTGTTGCACTGTGCAAATTAGAGTACTTCCCGCGCAGCATTGTGCAGATCTGCATCGTCCACCCGCCACAGCCTGAGCTTCGTGTCGTGTAGGTGAATGCGGCACAGAGTTTCACGTCGCGCGAACGGCACCTGGCCGGAGCGGGTGGACGACGCCCTAATTCCTTGCCTTGAAGGCGAACTCCGCGCCGGAGCGGATGCCGGTCGGCCAGCGCGCGGTCACGGTCTTGAGCTTGGTGTAGAAGCGCACGCCTTCCATGCCGTAGACGCCGTGGTCGCCGAAGATCGAGGCCTTCCAGCCGCCGAAGCTGTGATAGGCC
>JAUTWX010000237.1 GCA_030838385.1 Acidobacteriaceae bacterium | reverse complement strand
AGCTCACGTCCAGATCGGGCTCCCAGGTGTCTTCGCGGCCGGCAGCAAAGCCAAAGGTGCGAAAGCCCATGTTCTCTAGCGCCACATTGCCGGTCAGGATCAGCAGATCGGCCCAGGAAATCTTCTGCCCGTACTTCTGCTTGATCGGCCAGAGCAGGCGGCGCGACTTGTCGATATTCACATTGTCCGGCCAGCTGTTGAGCGGAGCGAAGCGCTGCTGCCCTCGCCCGCCGCCCCCGCGGCCGTCACTCAAGCGATAGGTGCCGGCGGAGTGCCAGGACATGCGGATGAATTGCGGGCCATAGTTGCCGAAGTCCGCCGGCCACCAGTCCTGCGAGTCGGTCATCAGCTTGCGCAGGTCGTTCTTCAGCGCCTCGTAGTCGAGCTTCTTGAATTCCTCACGGTAGTTAAACGTCGGCGCCAGCGGATCGGACTTGGACGAGTGCTGGTTCAGCAGGTCAACGCGCAGCGTATTTGGCCACCAGCTGCGGTTCTCGGTAACAGGTTTGGAGGCGTGGCCCGGAAACGGGCATTTGGCTTCAGTTGCCATTGGGAGAGCTCCTCTTCAAATAGAACTTACTTGACAAGAATAATTATTGTTCTCCGAACTGGCAAACTCCTGCCTGTGGAAGCTTCGCGGCCCCCCAGCACCAGTGCAGTGCTGCCATGAATAACTAATTCAGTAATACTTTTGCCGTAATCAAGGAACGTCGCCTATTGTTCGCCTATACAACTTCGGGCAGGTTGCTCTCGTCTTTCCCACTTTGGTAGGGTGAGAATTGCGTTTCAGCAAATCGCATTCGCATTGGCCTAACATTCGCCAACCCCCGGAACGAACCCACTTGCTCGCGAAAGGAGGTGCCCTGTGCGCAAAACCTACTACATCATCTTTGTTGCTCGTGAAGATGACGGCCGCCTCCGCAAGGTCCCCGTTCCGCTGCACTATGCGTACGTCTTTGTCGCCGCTGCCGTCGTAGGACTCTTCACCATCACCGGCATGGCCGGCTCCTATGGACGCATGCTGTTGAAGACCGCCCACTACAACCAGGTGCGCTCCGAGAAGGAAACCCTTCGCCACGACTACCTGCACATGCAGCAGGTAGCCAAGGAAAAGGACGTCCAGGTAGCCTCGCTCGGCTCCCTCGCCAGTGAAGTCACGGCGCTCTACGGCCTGCGCCAGGGCCATGCCGGCAAAGCCAGCACAGATCCAGTCATCGCGCCGGCGATGGATGCGACCGCCGACTCGAACGGCTATCTTCACACCCTCGACCAGCTCACCGCACTACGCAGCTCTGCCCTCTCCGGCCACATGCGCCGCGCGCTCGAGCCCGCTTTCGGCTTCGGCGACAGCGCCGACTGGGGCAGCTCCGCCGACCTGCCCACCCTCTGGCCCATCGATGGCCCCATCACCAGCTCCTTCGGCGAGCGTCAGGATCCCTTCAACGGCGAAGGCGCCTTCCACAAGGGCATCGATATCTCAGCCAGCATGGGTGAGCCCGTTCGCGCGCCCGCCGACGGCACCGTCTTGATGGCCGGCCCCGCCAGCGGCTATGGCCAGGAGGTCATGCTCGACCACGGCCACGGCATCCACACCCTCTACGGCCATCTCTCCGGATTCGCCGTCACTGCCGGTCAGGATGTCCATCGCGGCGAAATCATCGGCTACGTCGGCAGCGAAGGCCGCTCCACCGGCCCCCACCTGCACTACGAGGTGCGCATCCACGACACCCCGGTGAACCCACATAAGTACATGCGCGAGACCATGCAGGAGTTCGCCTCCAGCAAGCCCGCCAGCAACGGCACCAATGCCGGAATGATGTAGTCCTCAGCGCAATTCTGCTTCGCGATCGGCCTGCCTCACACGGCAGGCCGCATGCCTTTGGATGACGCGAGACACCGTCTCACGACCGCGGGGAAACGGGAATAACAGCGACTCTCACGATCGTGCATCCGACTTGCTTATCATTGGGCGTCCTGATCTTGACCTTCTTGCCGTCCATCTCGTAGTTGACGCTGCTTCCCACAACGAAATTGGTCACGTTGACCGATTTGTCCGCATTGGTACGGCAGATGTACTCGTTCCCGGTGGCGTCGAACGTGAGATCGAATACCTGGTGCTTGGAATGCTTTGCATGCTTGTCTGCTACTCCGGCTGGCTGCAAGTCCTTGAGGATAGTGTCGCCTGTCACTTTTTGGGCCGCCAGCGCCGGTATGGCCGTTGCTCCAGCTAACAATGCAACTGCGGTGAGCTTACGCATCGCTTTCCTCCGTGCCTGGTTTCCGTACCTGATTTCCGTGCCTGATTCTAGAACGCGGATGACCTTCGCGGTAGAAAACGACGAATCCATGGCCGCCTGGGGCGCAGCCATTCAATTGGCTCGACCTCACCGCGCCGGCGCGTAGTAGCCGGGGCGTATAACGCCGGGAACTCTGGAAGGCCTGCTCCCGTATTGCAAAACGGGACCTCGAGGATCACAGGCAGGACTGGGAGGGGACGCATGCTGGCGGATCTGCGCGACGCGCTGCGGCAACTGAGGAAGGCACCTGGGTTCACGGCGACAGCGATCATCACCCTCGCACTGGGAATCGGAGCGACCACCGCAATCTTCACGCTCGTGCACCAGGTGATGCTGAAGTCCCTGCCAGTCACCAAGCCGGATGAGCTGTGGAGGATCGGAGACAAGATTCGCTGCTGCAACTGGGGCGGCTATACCCAGGGTGAGGATGGCGATTTCTCGCTCTTCTCCTGGGAGATGTACAAGACTTTTCGTGAGCACACGCCGGAGTTCACGGATCTCGCCGCGCTCCAGGCCGGCAATGCGCCGCTGGGCGTTCGTAGAGCAGGCTCACAGGCGCAAGTGGATACGCGCAACGGTGAGTATGTCTCCGGAAACTTCTTCAGGACTCTTGGCGTGCAGCCGTGGATCGGCCGGCTGACAACCGACGCGGACGATCAGGAGGGCGCGCCGCCCGTAGCGGTCATGAGCTACCGCATCTGGAAGGAGAAGTATGGCGCCGATCCCTCAGTGGTTGGCGCCAGCTATCAAATCAACGGACATCCATTCACGGTGATCGGCGTAGCCGCGCCGGGATTCTACGGAGCGAAGCTGGCAGGGTGGGGCATGCCGGATTTCTGGCTGCCACTGACCAAGGAGCTGCTGATCGATGGAGCGACGGCGCGGCTGAAAAGGCCGCAAGGCAACTTCCTGGACCTGGTCGGAAGAGTGCGCCCGGGAGTGAATCCGAAGTCGCTCGAAGCGAAACTGAAGGTCGAATTCCACAACTGGCTGGCCAGCCACGTGCCGGATATGGAGCCCAGTGAGAAGCAGCTCTGGCAGCAGCAGACACTCCACCTGATTCCCGGCGGCGCAGGGGTGGCGGCCATGAGGGATCAATATCAGGATGGGCTGAAGCTGCTGCTGGTGGCGGCAGCATGCGTGCTGCTGGTGGCTTGCGGAAACCTGGCCAATCTGATGCTGGCGCGCGGATTGAAGGATCGCGCGCAGACCTCGGTCCGCGTGGCTCTGGGCGCTTCGTGGCAGCGGCTGGTGCGCAAGGCGCTGGTGGAGTGCCTGATGCTGGCGCTCGTCGGGGGAGCTATCGGCATCGCTGTGGCATACGCCGGGACACGGCTGGTTCTCTATTTGGCCTTCCAGATCGGCGGCCCGGATAACTACGTACCGATCGCTGCGACACCCTCCTGGCCGGTGCTGCTCTTTACCTTCGGCGTGTCCGTTCTCACCGGAGTGCTCTTTGGGATCGCGCCGGCGTGGATGACTTCGCGTGCCGACCCAGTCGAGGCGCTGCGCGGGGCGAACCGCTCCGTGAGTGGGCGTCGCTCGTGGGCGCAGAAGTCGCTGGTGATTGCCCAGGCCGCAATGTCGCTGGTCCTGCTCTCCGCGGCTGCCCTTCTCGGCCAGAGCCTGCGGAACCTGGAGCACCAGAACTTCGGATTCGAAACCGAGGGCCGCTACATCGCCTGGATCAATCCGACGCTGGGCACCTACAAGCCGGAACAAATGGAACCCATGTTCCGGCAGATTGACGACCGCCTGCGCCAGATTCCCGGTGTGCGCATGGTGGCTCCAGCACTCTACGCACCCATGACGGGCGATAGCTGGAACAACGGAATTCGTATTGAAGGCCGGCCGGAGCCCGGCGCGAAAGAAGACACGAGCGCCGGCTGGGCGCGCGTGATGCCAGGATTCTTCGAGACTCTGGGCGCAAAGATGGTGCTCGGCCGGCCCATTACCGAGGACGACACTGCAACGACGCGGAAGGTCGCGGTCATCAACGAAGCATTCGCAAAGCGATTCTTCAAAGGCCAGAACCCGATCGGGCAGCACTTCGGGCCCGACAAGATCAAGTACGCTTCCAGCTACGAGATCGTCGGAGTCGTCCGGAACATGCGCTACATGACCTGGGGCTACAAGGACCCGGTGGGGCCGATGTACTGGCTGCCCGAAGCCCAAACCACGCAGTATGACGATCCGGCATACGTGAGCGGAGAGATCTGGTCGCATTACCTGTACAACATCGTGATCTGGGCGCCGGGCAACCCGCCGGGTATGGAAGAGCGCGTGCGCAAGACGCTGGCCAGTATCGATCCTAACTTCGTGCTCAACGGAGTGGACCCATATGCCAAGATCCTGAGTGCGGATTTCCAGCAGGAAGGCATGATTGCCACGCTGACCACGCTCTTCGGCGTGCTGGGGCTGGTGCTGGCTGCAGTGGGGCTGTATGGCGTGATGGCGTACAACGTGGAACAGCGGACCAGCGAGATCGGCTTGCGCATGGCCTTGGGAGCAGATCGTGGCAACGTGGTCAGAATGGTGCTGCACGGCGCCTTCTCGCAGATAGGTATCGGACTTGCACTCGGCATTCCGGCGGCGATTGGGGCTGGCAAGCTGATGAGCGATCAGTTGTTCGGAGTTAGACCCTGGGATCCAATCATGCTGACATTCGCTACTCTTCTACTCGGCTTTGCAGCGCTGCTCGCCTCGGTGATTCCAGCGCGGCGCGCCGCAGGCGTGGAGCCGATGGTGGCACTGCGCAACGAGTAAGGAAAAACCGGGCTCAATGTTGAGCGTGCATTTTTATCTGTGACCGTCATTGCGCGCACTGACTGAGAAGGCCCGTCATCGTCATGCGTCTGCAAAATGTCATTATCGATACGCTGGCTCGGAACCTTGTGGACTACGCTTTCTTTCCAGTACTCACCCAGCGCTGAAAGAGCTCTACTTTCTCCTGAGCCCATGGCCCGTCGCATGGCATCGTCCCCGCTCGAACTCTCTCGAGAGTCGCTTCTGCGTGCTTATGGACGTCCTCGTAGGACCATAGATCGAACGCAAATCGCATCGAGTTACGATCCACAGGTCGAAACAGAGACTTTATGTGTTTTGCGAAGCTTGGAGTCTCTTCTGAACTGAGGATAGGCGTTGGGCCGATTGGTTCGTCGGATTGTGGCTGAAGCGCGGCAATGCGAGCACCAGGCTTCGCATTGCAGACCCACCACCAGCGGGGCACCGGCATATTCTCCGGTGGCTTCGCGCCGGTAGTGGAGTTCTCGACAGCGATCCGCGATCCCCACTCGATATAGGCTATGAACGCCGCTCTGAATTCGGCGTCATTGGGAAGCCCCGCCTCGTCTGCGCTTTGTGCCATGAGCATTGCCCAATGAGACCTTTGCTCTTGCGTCAGGTGTTTATCCAGATGCTGCGAGATCATTCGCGTGTATCCGCCATAACGCTCCGTGTAGAAGCGTGGGCCACCGAAGACTTCGCTGAGCCAGGCTGCCACTCTTTCCGGATGATCCGCTTCCATCCTGGCGAAAAGCGGACCGACAATCGGGTCGGAAGGCACGTGGCGGCTGTAGAAGAGTTTGGTCATCTCGAGAAGAGCTGGATAGCCTCCAGCCCACTCAAACAATGTAGGTTCCTGGTCAGGAGCCGGGCGAGGGTCGGTGAAGGAGACCGACCAGTGCATTCCCGAGCAGAAAGGCTTGTTGAGAGAAGATCCACATCGACACAGACTGTAATGCTCCTCCGATGCGCCCGCATTCCGAGTGATCAGGTTTCCATCCTCATCCACTAGTGCGATAGCGCCGGTGATTCGATAGGGTCCATCCTTCGAGATCTCTATGGAAGGCTCTCGTGATTCGTCTACATATTCCCGCAATTCGTTTCCGTCGACAGCGACGCTAAGAGCTCCGGATGGACAACGGCGAACGGCGCGCATGATGTCATCGAGACGGCCGCCGCTAGGTGTGACAAATGGCTCCTGGTTAACATGGAAAACGCCGTTCAGACGATCGGTGCAAAACCCGGAATGCGCGCACAGACCGCGATTGTCGAGCACCGTCGCCTGCTGCCCAACATATGTGTCTCGGACGTCAGCAATTCGCCTGGGGTCTTTATCACCATGAAACCCCGACAGCGCGTGCGAACCATCGCAGAAAGGCTTCGAGGCAGACTGGCCGCATCGACAGAATATAGAACGGCCGCGAGATTCGATCTTTACTCCGAGGTAGTCCTTTACTTCTGCTGCTCCTTCAAACAGGTATGGACCGTCACGCATCACAGTGAGGCGAGGTACTGCACTGCTCAATCGAGCGAACATCGCCGAGATATCAGCGCCGCTACCCACATCCGAAATGCTGACCAAGCGAGCCAGGGCGGCTGCGGCTTCACGGACTTGAATTCGGTGTATTTCCGATGCTCCTCCGATCGCGGCTGCGAGATCGGAGAGTAGCGTTTCAGCCTGTTCGCTAGCGATCGGACGGACCGTCAATGCAGCATCTTGGATGATCCGATCAAGGTCGCCATTTTCGGATATGCCGGTATCAGCGAATGCAAGAGCTTCACACAATGCGCGAATGACTGACCGGACTAATGCCCTTGCGATCTCAGTCCCACGTTGACCGGGATTCTTCGCCGTCAAGCCAAGTAGTGCGATCGATTCCTTTAACCAAGTCAAAATCTGCTTCTCTTCATCCGGAGCAGGATGAAGCGGCTCAAACATCCGAAGTTCGGCTTTCGATGACCATTGCAGAAATTCAATCCACGCCGCATCGAGGTCCATCTGAGGCTGATCTGGCAGATCAAACGTGGGAGCAATGTTGACGGCATCTCCCAGGCGTTTAGCGCCCAAGATCAGTAGCTTGCGGTGAAGTGCACGCGTCTCTTGAGAGTGGCGGCTGTCGTATGCATGGACGCGACCAGCAGCAAGGAGAAGCCGGACACCTTCCCTTGCCGCCGCAACATCAACTCCCTCTGAACGGTCCTGTGGCGCATCACTGTTGATAAGTTGAGTCAAGATGTCTACCTCAAAATTGAGTCCAGCTCATTCATTCTGTTGTCTGTCTTACAAGCGCGCAGTACCGGTCAGGGCAAACCAACAACCTCCGCGAGCAGTTCAAGCGTCTTGACACAGACGATGGCGCTCGATGTCTCAGAGATCGGGCGATAGTTCGCGCCTTTGCGGACTACTCACCACCAGCGCGCTTGGACCCTTGAGCGAGCAATGCAATTAGCTCGGAGGAAGAGGTCTCAATCACCTCGCCGGTGGCCCTCAAATTAGCTAAGGAGCGGAGGCGCGCTTCCTCCGTCTTAGCCCCGCACAGGTCGGAGATGATGATCGGAATGTAATTCAGATCCAGGCCCTGCCGGATTGTAGGTTCGATGCCCACCTCAAGTGCGATGCCGGCAATGATGAAAGCCACCAAATTGGCATCGCGAAACGCAATGTCGAGATATGTCCCTTCGAAGGCCGACATCGTAATCTTCTCGATGACAACATCATCTTCCGTGGGAGCGAGTTCAGGAACGATTTTGGATGCGGACGACGTGGCCGTGAAGAGAGGTTTGGTATCCATCGGGTCATCCTTCCGTTGCCATACCATTGCACGTCGAAATTGACCGACACCCGCGGTGGCGTTAGGAAGAAAGATGTGCCGTGTATAGAAAATGCGATATCCATTCGCGCGAGCGGCCGCGAGCAGTTGCTGACAACCTCTCACGATTGACTGCCCATCCGCGAGTTGTGGAACGATGGCGGCCTGCATGTCATAGACGATGATCGCGGCTCGATCTGGCGAGCATATTTCCCGCAGATCGCCCGGAACGGAAATCCCGTATGCAGACTTCATTGGGGCTGGCCTTCGGAGAGAACAGTAGGCGTCGTTCGATCGAAGGGCGGCTGGACATCAATCTCCTGGCGGAAGAGCGCCTCAATCGGCAGAGGGACTTGTAGAGCAATGAAGTCCCACTCAAGCATCCCCGCTTTGCTAAGGGGAAAGTCGTCCGTGTAGCGTCTTGCGGTCTCCGCATCGGGGACTTCGAAGACAATGACGACGCCAAGCTCGTCTGCCCGGGCGTAATTTTCTCGGACGATTCCAGCCTTCCAGAGTCGCCAAACATTCGATACTTCCTCAGGTAGATACGGGGTAATCTGCGCCAGTGTTATCCCTGGGCGAAATCGATCAAAAGCTATAACCTTCACATGACCTCCGGGCTGCACTTCACTTATCCCATATGCAAAACAGCCCACGCAAGTACGCACAAAGTTGTGCGTGATTCGAAGTCTGATGAGTCTGAATGTCGTCCTGTCTCTTCGAAACTGATGCATGTTGAATGGGACAAGCCTGAGTGCGATCTATCCCCTCGCGACTGCAACCGCGCATTCGACAGAAATTGACGAATGGCGCCTCCACTTACGGATGAAATGGTCGATTGCAACCCTAGGTCTAGGAGCAATTGTTTTCCGGGCACAGCTTCTCAGAGTTGATGCGATACTGCCGACATGCTTCTAAAAGACTGTCCGGTGTCAGTCACACTTCGGTTCATTAGCGGAAAGTGGAAGCCAATCATTCTGCACGAATTGAAAAATGGGCCATCGAGTTTTGGGCAGTTACAGCGCCAGATCCCTGAAGCGTCTCACAAGGTACTCACCGAACAGCTTCGCCAGTTGCAGGCTGCCGGCATTATCACCAAGACGTACAAACAATCAGTGACCCACTCGAACTACAGATTGTCAGAGCTTGGGCAAACACTCCGCCCGATTCTGAGCCAATTAGCAAGTTGGGGACAAGAAGCGAAACGAAGAGAGCGAAAGGCATCTGCTTCCTCCGATACGGGGATAAATGCGAGCCACCACAATTAGCGCTACCATCGGATAGACGTGCCCCCAGACCTGCCATTGACCAGAGCCCACCGCCAGGGCAAACGCTACCTGAATCCCCTGCCCACAAAGGTCGGCGGCCTCTCCACCATATTCAAGGTGGGCCCACGTATCCTCTTCGACACAGCGGCACGCTCTCCGCGTCTTCCCCTCGGCCCGTTTCATACCGACCCTCGCATCTACGAGACAGGCCCCGCCTCCGGCCTGCGCGTCACCTGGTTCGGTCATGCTTCCAGCTTGATCGAACTCGATGGCGTCACCATCCTCCTAGATCCGGTGTGGGACGAACGTGCCGCCCCGACACAGTGGTTCGGTCCAAAGCGCTTCTTCCCACCGCCTCTCGCCCTCGAAGACTTGCCGCCCATCGATGTCATCCTCATCTCGCACGATCACTACGACCATCTCGGCGCGGGCACGGTCCAGCGCCTCGCACGCATGGAGCGCCTGCAGCATACACGCTGGATCACCTCGCTCGGCGTGGGCGCCATTCTTTCCAGCTTCGGCGTCCCTGCGGCACGCTGCACAGAACTCGACTGGACCGAGCACACGCAGATCGGCCCCCTGACCATTACTGTGCTGCCCGCCCGCCACTTCTCCGGCCGCAGCCTCACCAATCGTTTTGAGACGCTGTGGTCCTCGTTCGCGCTGATCGGCCCGAAGCACCGCGTCTACTACGGTGCGGACTCCGGCGAGTGGTACGGC
>JAUTWX010000228.1 GCA_030838385.1 Acidobacteriaceae bacterium | reverse complement strand
GCACCGTGGGTGCACAGAGCGGTGGAGGAAATAAAGAAAGGAAAGATTGGCGAGCCGACGCACGTGTACGCGTACTGGCACCGCAATAACAACTGGCGGCGACCGGTGCCGGGCCCGGACCCGGACGGAAAGCTCGATCACCTGATCAACTGGAGGCTCTATCGCGAAAGCTCCGGCGGACTGGTGACAGAGCTGGGCTCGCACCATATCGACATCGCGAACTGGGTCTTCGACGCGATACCGGAGCGCGCGACGGGGATGACGAGCATTGTGCGCTATCACGACGGGCGTACGGTGGGCGACAACGTGCAGGCGGTGTTCAGCTATCCGGGCGGACGGCGGCTGATGTTCAGCTCGCTGACGGATAACGCGAAGATGGGCAACGATCTGTGGATCTACGGCACGGAGGGCAGCGTTTCAATCACCATGGAAGACGCGACGTTCTATTACGAGCCGAAGACGCATCCCAAGCCGGCGGTGACCGGCGGTGAAGTGGTGATGCATGGCATTACGACCGGCGCTTCCTACAGCACGAAGGGCGAGATGCCGTATCGCGGGCCGGGCGAAAAGCTTGCGGTGACAGCGACGGAAGATCCGACGCTGACCGCGTGCCGCTCCTTCATTGCATGCGTGCGCGCGAAGCGGCAGCCGCTGGCGAATGCGCGAGTGGGGTACGGCTCGGCGATTGCAGCGGCAATTGCGAATCGCGCGGTGTATGAGGAGCAGGGGATCGCAGTGCCGGCGCTGCCTGCGTGAGCGCGGCTGCCGTTATGCCGCAGCAGAGCTCGTAATTTCTCGTGGTGAATGAGAAACAGCAGATCCTCCACTTCGCCGGTCACTCTGCGAGCGATGGCTCCGGTCGGGATGACGAAATGAGAGAGCGCTTTGCGGAATGTTTCAGTGAGCGCGATCGCGGACGAAGACGACCGCGGTGTCATCGGAATAGGCGACTTTCCAGCCCGGCAGCAGGGGAAGGACATGGCTCATGGGCGCACTGGGTGGGAGCAGACAGAAGTCGATCTGATATTTGCTGAGAAGCAGGCGGGGGTCGGTCTGGAGCGTTGCCCACGCGCCAAAGTCTTTCACCACACCCACGAGATCGAAGACGTCGCCGCGACCGTCGATGAAGTCGGGATGCTCCGGCATCGCCCAGGTCAGGTATCCGCCGTAGGTCCAATCGTTCAGCATGTGTCCGTCGAGGTGTTGGGCACGGATGTAGTCCACGGCTCCGGCGGGATTGTTCCTGCGGACCTGCTCGCGGAGAGAGGCGCGGCTGGGAAATGCCGCAACGGCGATGAGCACGGCAGCCAGGATAAGGACGCCATTCGCGATGGGGAGATCGCGTTCGGGTTCATATCGGTCCCAGTAGGAGGAGAGGAGCCGGCACACAATCGGCGCGGCCAGGATGCCGAAGACAAAAACCATCCGCTGGTGGGAGAGAGCCAGCCACGTACCTGCGCCAAGCAGAGCCAATTCGTGCCAGTAGAGGGTTGCGTATCGCGAGATCATCAGGAAGGCGATACAAGCCAGCACCAGCAACAGGCCCACTCCGCGCGCGCTGGTCAGCACGAGGGGCTGGAATTCCTGGATCAGATCCAGATTCGAGCCCAGCATGGTTTCGAGCGGATACAACACCTGATGCAGCCCGACGGGGTTGAGAAACAAGGCTACCAGCGAAAGCACGAGTGCGGCGCCGCAGCTCCAGCGCGCCTTTCGCGGCCAGGGAAAGGCGACGAAACCCGGGGCGTGAAAGGCGACGAAGGAAGATGCGTACAACAGACAGCCGACCGCCAACCCCAGGAAAAAGGAGCCGTGGCAGTTGACCCAGACGGCAAACAGGGGAGGCAGGCAGAAGAACCACCGCGGACTGCGCGTGCTGCCCAGGTGAAAGAGAAGCAACTCGACGATCAGGAGAAGGTAGCCAATCAGTTGCGGGCGGATGGCTGTGCCGCTGGTGGAGAAGAACCAGATGGTGAGGGCACCGAGCAGGGCGACCTTCGCGTTGCCCGCATAGATGGAGCAGAGGAGATATCCGGCGATGAGCAATGCCGCGGTGAAACCGCACAGAAAGAACATCAGGCCGGAGTACCCGCCAAACCTGTAAGCGCCGTAAATGATGGTCTGCGAGACCCACTCATGCGGAACCCAGGCGTGATGGTGCGTGGTCCAGGAGAAGAGATCGACGCGCGGGATGGTGTGGGTGGTCCAGATGACCTGGCCTGTCCGCATGTGCCACCACATGTCCGGATCATTGAAGCGGCCGCGCACGGTCAGGACGGCGAGCACCATCAGGAGCGAGGACACCATGACCGGGAAGGAGAAGATCCTGCGCAAGAAGGAAGAGCGTACGGCAGGCGCCATACGCTCTTCTAAACCGGATGCGGCTGTCACGCGGTTCCCATCTGGTGGGTCTGCTCGGCGAGGCGGATCAAACGGTGGAGATAGGCACGGGAGATATTCAGACTGCGGGCAGCCAGGGTCTTGTTGCCGTTGTTTTCCCGAACCGCATTTTCCGCGAGCTTCATCTTGTAGTCGCGGAGTTGGCGTTCGAACGATCCAGCGGACTGGTATTCGTCGATGCTGACGACGTTGGAGTCCTGGATATCGTCCGGCAGATCACCGGGGCAGATGTTCTCGCCCTTGGCGACGATGATGGCGCGCTGGATGACGTTTTCCAGCTCGCGGACGTTGCCGGGCCACGAGTACGCGCGGAGCAGGCGCAGGGCGTCGGGATGAATGGCCTCGACCGCGGCGTTGTACATCTCCGAATACTGGTGGAGGAAGTGGGTTGCCAGCACATCGACATCCTCGGAACGCTCCTGCAGTGAGGGCGCCTCGATGCGGACAACGTTGATGCGGTAGAAGAGGTCCTGCCGGAACTGTCCCTGGGCGACCATCTCGGAGAGATCCCGGTGGGTGGCGAAGACGACGCGGGCGCGCAGCGGGATGAGGCGTGTGCTGCCCAGGCGGCAGAACTCCCGCTGCTGCAGCACGCGCAGAAGCTTGACCTGCGTGCTTAGGCTGAGCTCGCCAATTTCATCCAGAAAAAGGGTACCGTCTCCGGCGCGCTCCAGATAGCCTTCGCGCGCGGCGGTCGATCCGGTGTACGCGCCCTTTTCGTGGCCGAAGAGCTCGGCCTCGATCAATGTTTCGGGAATGGCGCCGCAACTGACGGCGACGTAGGGTCTGGCGGAGCGGGTGCCGAGGTTATGAATTGCGCTGGCGATCAGCTCCTTGCCCGTACCGCTTTCGCCGGTCACCAGCACCGGGGCGCTAAGTCCGGCCACGCGGCGCACCAGCTCATAGACCTGGCGCATCTGGGGGCTCGAACCGATCATGCGGTCGCAACGGATGACGCTCTCGAGCTGCTCCTGCACCGTCTCGAGCTTGCGCTTGAGCGCCGAGTTCTCGTAGGCACGGCGAAGCATCGCCTTAAGATCGCGAATGGATGGCGGCTTGCGGCAATAGCCATAGGCGCCCAGGCGCACAAGTTCGACCGCGGCCGGGCGAACGCCGTCGTCCGCCATCACCAGGGATGGAACCTGCGCGGCGACGAGCTGTCGCGAGGAAGCGATCCGCTTCGGCAACTCGGGATCGTTGGAGTCGAAATCCACGATCACAAGGTCGCATCCATCGGAGGAGTAAGCGCGATGGATGCCACTCTCCGTGGAATGGATGGTTACTTGGAATCCTTCCCCCAAGGCCGAGGAGAGAAGCAATTGTAACTTGGCGTCGTTCGAGAACAGTCCGATTCGAATCATGGAATGAGCCTTTGAACACAAGCGAGGGTGCAGGCACAGAACTTCGTCATGAGAGATCTCTCTCTACTGCAAGGGTAAGCAACATACCGGGGACAACGGGCCTAGGGGAAGGGTGAGGGCCTTTGTTACTGTGGATGGTGAAGTAATTGATACGCTAGCGGATCACGGTCGTCGACAAAACTGTAGTAATCCGTATGCCGCACGCGCGGGGGATGTACAACCGTACTCCATAGATACGGCATCACAGGAAGGTTTTTCACCGTCCTTGTTACGAAAGTGGCCCCAGGGTTGCTACGAAGGGGGCATGTTGAACCGGTCCCGGGCTGAGTTGTTGCTGCTGGTAGTCGCGACCGCAGTCACTCGCTACGCCTTCCGGAGCCACTTCCTCTACGATCTGGACTCGCTGGGATTCGCCCTGGGGGTGGAGCATTTCGATCCGCGGGTGTATCAGCCGCATCCGCCCGGCTACTTCCTCTATGTTTGTCTGGGTAAGCTGTTTCATGCACTTACACCGGATGTAAACCTGGCGCTGGTGCTGCTCAGCATCGTGGCAAGCTGTGGGGCCGCCGCTCTGATCTACCGCATGGCGCAGGAGTGGTTCGGCACGCACGCGGCGCGCTTCGCCGGCCTGATCTTCCTGTTCTCTCCGCTCGCCTGGTTCCACGGGATTGTGGCCCTGACGTATATCGTCGAAGCGTTCTTTTCAGCGCTGGTGGGCTACATGTGCTGGAAGATCGAGAGTGGAGAGCGGCGAATCGCGCTGCCGGCCGGTATCGTTTTAGGAATTTCGGCGGGTGTCCGGCCCTCTTCTCTGATCCTGCTGGGCCCGCTCTTCCTGTTTTCGCTGCGCCAGGCGGGCTGGAAGAGAGCTGTGGCCGCCATCTCTGGCCTGCTGGTGGTGCTTCTCGCGTGGTTTCTTCCGATGATCTTCGCCAGCAGAGGATTTGGAGCCTACTTCGGCGCACTGTTTTCCCTCTGGCGGATGGTGCCCTCACGCGACACCGTCTTTAACTCGAATCCAGCGACGTCGATTGCGCGGGCGCTGACCATCGCGTTCATTCTGGTGTTGTGCTTCGGCAGTGCGCTGCTGGTGCTGCTATGGAGAGGGCGCACCCGGCTGCCGGCGGAGCCGCAGAAGCGGAGATTCACACTGCTCTGGGTCGCCCCGGCTCTGTGCTTTTTCACCTTCATCTTTCTCAAGTTTGTGAACAGCGGCTACCTGTTGCTGCTGATGGCTCCATTGTCGATCTGGCTGGGCGCCTGGGCGGCGGGCTGGTATGGGCAGAGTGCGTGGCCGCGGCCGTGGAAGCTGGCCATCGTCGGTGTTGGAGCAGCGGCAAACTGCGCTCTCTTTCTGGCCTCACCGCTCTACTGCTCGTACCGGCAGGTGCGGCGGCATGAATTGGAAATCGACAGCGTGCGGGCGGCGTTGCCCGGGATAGCTTCCCCCGCCGACACGCTGATCGTTGGCTTCGACTCCCATTTCCTGGGATATCGCGACGCCGGCTACTATCTCCCCGGCTATTTGAGCCTCGAATATCCGGCGGTGAAGCTCATCGAAGGCACTCGCATCTTTGCCATGGAACACGGGCAAACCCGCCTGCTGACGGAGCTGCCTGCCGGCTCCTACAGCCGTTTCGTGCTCTTTCCGCTGCCGACCGGGGAGCGAGCCAACCAGATCTATCTGAGCAAGGTAAAAGCATTGCTTCCGGGTAAGGATCTGCGGAGTATCTCTCTGGGAGGGCACGACTTCATCACCGCGCCTCTTACCGACCTGCCGTTGCTCTACCCCACGGTAGCCAGTGGTGTATCTAACGTGCGTCAGTCTTCCAAGCTGCCTGTAAACAGCCGTGTACACCAGCCTTTCACCACATCCGCAAGACGCTGAATTCAGGGCTTCCTAAGCCCTCGCAACCTGGGCTGGGGATTGGGCAGAGGATTGCTCTTTAAAGCTCATCCTCTGCGAAGGACAGGGACAGCAATCCTACGCATGCACACAATCGCTTGGTGGCCGACGCTCATTGTTCTGGCAATCGTAACGTTCACGGACCTGCGGAGCCGCAGGATTCCGAACTGGGTGGTGCTTCCGTTTCTTGTGGCCGGCGTGGTGGTCTCGGGCTGGATGCACGGCTGGAGCGGGATGGGACAGAGCGTGGCCGGGATGGCGCTGGGAGGGATTCTGTTTGGGGT
>JAUTWX010000209.1 GCA_030838385.1 Acidobacteriaceae bacterium | reverse complement strand
ACCGCCTCGCGCATGCGTTCGAAGAGGCCGCGTTTTTTGGGTTCCTCAGCCTCTTTCAGGCTGCCGAAAAGGGTCTGAATCATGGATAGCTCGTCGCTTTCAGTGTAGCAACCGGGCCGCGCCCTTGCGGATTACAGCTCGTCTCGTCCGGGACGGCGCATCAGCTCCGCGACAGCTTCGCGCGGACTTTTGCCGTGATGCAGGATGGCATCCACCTGGGTTGTGATCGGCATCTCGATCCCATGCGCGGTAGCTAGACCAAGCGCGGCGCGTGTGGTCAGCACGCCCTCGGCCACTTTGCCGCCCATGCCCTCAAGAATGTCATCGATGCGGTGACCTTTTCCCAGCTCGAAGCCGACGCGGCGGTTGCGCGAGAGCTCGCCGGTGCAGGTAAGAACGAGATCGCCCAGTCCGGCCAGTCCGGCCATGGTCTCGCGCCGTCCGCCACACGCGACGGCCAGCCGGGTGATCTCTGCGATGCCGCGGGTGATGAGCGCCGCCGCGCTGTTGTGGCCGAGTTCCAGACCACCGACAATGCCGGTAGCGATGGCGATGACGTTCTTGAGTGCGCCGCCGAGTTCCACGCCAATCACGTCGTCATTCGTGTAAAGCCGCAGTGCCGGCCCGGATAGCTCCTCCTGCAGGCGCGCAGCAAGCGTCGTGTCCAGGCAGGCGATGGTCATCGCGGTGGGCTGTCCGGCGGCAACCTCCTGCGCAAACGAAGGCCCGCTGAGCACAGCGCGGGGCAGCGAAAGCTGATGTGCGAGGAGCGCCGCGGCGATCACCTCAGTGATCCGCTGATAGCTACGCGTATCGAAGCCGCTGGTGACGATGCCCTTGGTCGCGCTCACGATTACCTGATCGGCCGTCAGGTGCGGAGCCATGCTGCTGTAGATCGCATGCACGTGAGCGGAAGGCATCACGCCGATGACGATCTCGGCCGATGCAAGCGCCTGCGCGAGATCCGCCGTCGGCTGCACAGCATCGGGCACTTTGTAGCCCGGCAGGTAAGTGCGATTCTCGCGATGCTGGGCCATGGCATCGGCAACCGCGGCGGTGTGCGACCACAGCGCGATGGAATGACCATGCCGCTGATCTTTCTGTTCGGCGCGCCGCTGCGCCAGCGAGATGGCAAGCGCCGTGCCCCACGCACCACTGCCAATGATGGCGATCCGGCTCACGCGGCGGCGGCCTTCGATTTGCCGAAGCGGTACTCGGTACCCGCGAGCAGACGGCGGATGTTCGCGTGGTGTTTGGCGATGACGATCACCGGCAGCAGGATGACCACAGCGATCATGAAGGGTGTGAGCGGCTCATGATGTCGCAGCAGGGCTGCAAGAGGAAAGACCAGCGCGGCAACGATGGACGCCAGGGAGACATATCGGCTGAGCGCAAACATAATGATGAATGCGAGTAACGCGACCAGCGCGGAGAGCGGCGCGATGCCAAGAAAGACGCCAAAGCCCGTCGCAACACCCTTGCCGCCCTTGAAGTTGAGCCACACGGTGTAGATGTGGCCCACGATGGCGCAAAGTGCCGCTGTCGCTGCCAGGTTCTGTGCCTGCAACTGTGATTGATCGGTGTGCAACGCGACCTGCCATGCCATCAGCACAGCGACGAATCCCTTCGCTGCATCGAGCAGAAACGTCGCTGCGCCCAAACCTTTGCCGCCGGAGCGGATCACGTTCGTAGCGCCGATGTTGCCGCTGCCCTGTTGCCGGATGTCCTGCTTACGAAAGATGCGGACCAGGATGAGGCCGAAGGGAATCGAGCCCAGCAGATATGCAACGATGCCGACGATGAGGTAGAGCAGCATGGGAACGGCTTCGAGTGTAGCGGTTATAGCTTCTAGCTGCTAGCTCCTAGCAGCAATGCGCGAGGGCCACATCGCATCTGCCGAACACGGTGGCTAGAAGCCAGGAGCTAGAAGCTGATTTGCTACATCAGCCGCCGTCTCACCAGATCGAGCGCGGCCTGCGCGCTCAGCGTGCGCACACGCTCCCGGGTGTTATCCGTGGTCAGCCCGGCGAAGTTCTTTTCCACTGCTTCGATCTCCTTGCCATGCGCGACCGCGATGTAGACCAGGCCGACTGGCTTCTCTTCCGTGCCGCCGCCGGGCCCTGCAATTCCAGTGACGGCCAGGCCGGTGGTGGCTCCAGTCTTCTTGCGAATGCCCTCGGCCATGGCCTTCGCCACCTGGCTGCTCACCGCGCCATGCTGCGCAATCAGCGCCGGATCCACGCCCGCGAACAGGTTCTTCATCTCGTTCGAATACACCACGGCGCCGCCCAGAAATGCACGCGAGCTTCCGGGGATGCTGGTGATGCGCTCGGCCACCAGACCGCCAGTGCAACTCTCCGCCACCGCAAGTGTTGCTCCCTTCATGCCGAGATAGAGCAGGACAATCTCTTCCAGCGATTCACCCTGGGTCGAGTAGATGAGGTCGTCCAGTTCCTCTTCAATGCGGCCGGCCAGCTCGTCCACGCGCGACTGCGCAATCTCGAGCGCAGATTTCTCGCAGATCAGGTTGAGCTGGATATCGCCACCGCTGGCCAGAATGGTGGTCTCGATATCCGGATAGTGTTTGTAGATGGGCGCGATGCGTGCATCGCATGCCGACTCGCCGATCATCGCCGCTTTCAGCGTGCGCATGGCGATAAAGCGCTGTGGCAATGCCTCACGCAGACGAGGCATGCACTCCAGATCGAAGATGGGCTTGAGTTCAAGCGGCGGTCCGGGCAGCAGCACCAGGATTTTGCGATGGCCGCCGAAGATCGTGTCCAGCCACTGCGCGGGCGCGGTGCCGTTCGCGTTGGGCACGACGTGCGCGCCTTCAAGCACATCCGCCT
>JAUTWX010000186.1 GCA_030838385.1 Acidobacteriaceae bacterium | reverse complement strand
AGCCCACCCAGATGACCTTCGAGGACTTCGCCACGCGTGTCGGTAAACCCGGCACCAAGAAGATCGAGGAGAGAATCCACGATCCGCTCGTCCGAATCGACAACGATCTCGCCGTCGTATGGGCACCCTTCGACTTCCTGGTCGACGGCAAGGTCGAGCACTGCGGCACCGACCTCTTCAACCTCGTCCGCCAGAACGGCCAGTGGCTCATCGCCAGCATAGCCGACACCAGCCGCAACGACTGCTCCGCAAAGTAACCGCAGCTTCACGCGCCCAGTCCTCATAGCGGTACATCCGCTGCAATCACGACTCATGAACAGCTTCCATCATTCTCGGTCAGAGTGAACGTCGAGAACACACGGGGCGCTGGACTGCGGTGAAGGTGCTAGCCTTGAAATAACATGCGCTTCCCTATCGCTCTCGCCGCATTGCTTCTGCTTTCCACCGGCATCCATGCGCAGGACCGCACCATCCCGCCGGACCCATCCGTCACGCCGCTGCCGCCCGTCACCGGCAAGGGAGTGCAGATCTACCACTGCCAGCAGCAGCAAGGCGCACCTGCATGGGTCTTCGTCGCGCCGGAGGCTACGCTCTACGCGGGTGCTGAAGCCGTGGGCTCCCACGGCGCCGGACCAGCCTGGCGATGGAAAGACGGCAGCGCGATCACTGGCAAGCTGCTCATCAACCAGCCCGCACCCGATCGCGCATCGATTCCGTGGCTGCTCCTGGCGGCATCGCCCGCGCTCGACAGCGCTCCGAATGGCATGCTCGCCCACGTCACCTACGTGCGCCGCTCCGACACGCACGGCGGCATGCCCCCCGCCGCCTGCGATGCACGGCACCTGGGCGCGGTCGCGCGCGTTCCCTATGCCGCCGTCTACACCTTCTACAAGGCGGCGGAACGCCCCAGAGCGCGCCACTAAGCTGCGATCAGCTGCAGAAGCGCGCCAGGTTTTTTGGATTTTCTAAGGCTTGGGTAGGACGGCACCGCGCCAGCCTGTTCGATCGAGGGATCATCCAGACGGCAAGCACAACATTCACACACCGGTGCAACAAGCAGAAAATAAATAATTTACATTTAAGTTTAGGAGAGCCCGTTGACGGTGCTTACCAATAGGCCAGCACCGTCTTCTTCCACGCCCGCAGGAAGTACAAAAACGAAATCACAATCGTCAGCCGCGCCAGCAGTCCCGCGATCTCAAGCAGCACGGACTGGTCCAGATGAAACGCAGCTTCCACAAATAGCGCGCATACCACGATGATCGCGGTAGGAACGCCAAGAACTTTTAAGCGATAGTTAGCCATACACGAAGTGTAGGCAGAAGCGGCATCCCGGCCCATCGCACAGAAGCGTCAGTTACCTTTCCCACTGACGGGTCTTGCAGGGAAATAGCGAAAGAAAGCAAGGCCGGCCAACCCTGTTTGCTTGATCCGGCCAGCGCAATTACTGCGGCGCAGTAGCCGCCGGAGCAGCCTTCTTTTTGCCGATCGGCGATGCCTTCGCCAGCCGGTAGCCGGCGGCCTGGGCATCCGCCTCGCTCATGAACTTCCCGTGCTTGGTCTTGCCGTACTGCGCGTCGTCCTTGTGATAGACCTTCGTGTTTTCGTTCGCCCACACCATGCCCTTCGCCTTGGCATCGGCGATCTCTGCATCCGTCGGCATCACCGCAGGCGCCTTCGCGGCCTTGGCAGGCTTGCTCGCCGGAGCAGTCGCTGCCGCCTGTCCAAGCATCACCCCAGGCGCCATGCCGCCCACCATTGCCGCCACTAATACCAGAGAGAGTCCACGCATTGTTCTTCCCTTCCGTTCCTAAAGAATTGCCCGTTGGGGGCGCAGATGAATACACACGATTCGGGGTACACATGGCAACTCGCCCCCAAAAGGCTGCAGGTCATCTCTGATCGCGCGCTACAGCCTCGTCGTAGACCTCTTCCAGTCCCGCCGTACACCTGCGGATATCGAACTGCTCCCGCACCCATATCTTCCCGCGCTCGCTGCATCCATCCCAGAAGGCTCGATCGGCAAACATTCGCTCCAGATGGCTCGCCAGTTCCTCCACCGACCGCTCGCGCGCCAGCAATCCCGTCTCGCCATCGCGCACCACCTCCGGAATTCCCCCGTGCTGCGTGCTCACCACCGGCAATCCGGTTGCCTGCGCTTCGGCAAACACCATCCCCAGCCCCTCCGTGTCGCCGTTCGCCGCCGTCACACTTGGATTGCACAATACCCGTGCCCGCTGCATCCATCCGCGCACCGCATCCGGCCCCTGTACACCGAGGAACTCCGCCGGCACCCGCAGTGTCACCGCAAGCCGTTCCAGTTCGCTGCGCAGCGGCCCATCCCCAATGATCACCAGCCGCACATCGCTGCGCCGCTCCCGCAATTGCGCAGCCGCCCGAATCAGATACTCACAGCCCTTCTTCTCCACCAGGCGCGCAACAAACAGAATCAGGTTCTCCGCGCGATCTGCCGCCGGCGCTGCCGCAAACTTGTCGCAATCGATGCCGATGTAGCGAACGATCAGCTTCTGTTCCGGATATCCCGCGCGCAGCGCGATCTCGCGGATAGCCTTCGACACGCATACAAAATGTGAGGCCCTCTGCCACAACTGCTGCCGTCGGCTCAGGAACCGTCGCCCGCTCCGATTCCGCGCGAAGTTCTCATCCGATGTGGATACATCGAAGCCATGCAGCGTCACCACCATCGGCACACGGAGGTCCTTCTGCATACCCAGAGCATCGGCGCCATCGATCGCGAAGTGGCTGTGGATCAGCGCAGGATGCGCACGGCGTACGCTCTGATGAAACCCCGGCGCCCAGTGCAGCCGCCGGTACGCTTCCATCCTGTAGCGCGCGAATGGCGCATTGTGTCGGGTGAGCCGGATTGGCCTTGGGACCGGGAGCGAATGCGGTACGTCCGTGAGGCCGCAGAAGACCGGCCGATACTGCTTCAGCGCCGCTGCCTGGGCCAGCACGAAGGTCTCGCTGGGAGGCAGAAGCAGCTCCCGGAAGATCAGGACATTGTGCATACTGTCGTCTAGCTTGAACCGAGATTGACTTCAGCGGAAGGTCCTGGCGACGGCACACCTCTGCGTTGCTCGCGAGCCCGCAGGCCAAACAGTAGGAGCCAGCACAGCACTGCAAGTCCTCCATCGGTCATCAGACTCGCCGCGGCCGCGCCTCGCCAGGAGTAGTGCGGAATCAGATAAAGATTCAGGCCAAAGTTCCCGAGAGCCGCAACCGTCTGAGCCCCCAATCGATACGGCTGCAGCCCCACCCCGGCGAGTGCATCGCCCGCGCACATATGAAAGGAGCGGAAGAGCGGAATCAGGCAAAGCCAGCGCAGTGCAAGCACGCTCTTGTCAAAGCCGTGGCCGGCCAGAAATGGTATCAGCGGCGCGCACACAAACATGCCCACCGCCGCCAGAATGCCGAGCAGGACCGTCTTGCGGATCAGCCGCACCGCGAGCTTCGAGGTTGCCGCCAGCCCTCCGGCGCCGAGTTGGAAGAAGCGTGGAAACGCAGCGTTGTAGATGGACCGCATCGGCATGAAGCTGATGTCCACCACGCGATACGCCATGGTGTAAATGCCGTTCGCGGCATTCATTCCATAGTGGCCCAGCATCGCCTTGTCCAGGTCGTTGTAAGCCGATGTCGTGGTGCCGGAAATAGCGAAGATGAAGCCCTCTCCCGCGCGCCGCATCGCCAATCGCAGATCGAAGGCCGGCTTGCCGAACTTCTTCAACACCGTAACCACGCTCACGATCGCCGCACATACCGCGACAGACATCGAGGCATACGCCCACTGCCATGCCGAGATCCGGTGAAACCTCAGGAAGAGGATCACGGCCACCATCAACCGCAGCAGATTCGTCAGCAGGCTCAAGGTCGCCGTAATCCGCATCTGCTCGAACGCCTGGAAGATCTGGCTGATCGCCACAACCAGCTGCGCACCCAGAAACTCACCGATAGCCAGCGTCGTAAGAATGCCGCGATTTCCCGTTCCCATCAACCACGGAGCGCCCAGGTGCACACCCGCGACAAGGATGCAGCCGAAGGTGAGTGTCGTGAGCAGGATGTTGCCCCAATACAGCGGGAACGTCTTGCGATCCAATGAAACATACCGCATGAAGATCAGGCCGGATCCAAAATTGCTGTACTGGGAGAACATCGTCACCAGCGCGATCGAGCCGACCAGCACGCCATACTCCACACTTCCCAGCAGCCGCGCCAGGACGAAGAAGTAGCCCCCCTGCACCACGACAGAGAGTCCCTGGCCCATGAACATCCACACTGAATTCCTTACCAGTGTGCTGCCCCGCAGCCTCTGGACATGCGCCCGCAAAGGCATCAAACCGCCTCCGCCAGCAGCCTGATGTAAGCAGTGTGTATCGCTTCCCAGGAGAAATGCTGCCGGAACGAGCGCAGGCCCGCCGCGCCGATCCTGCTGCGCTCCTCCGGATTTGCAATCAGCCGCTCGATGGCCTCCGCAATCGCCGCCGCATTGTTGGGCGGCACCAGCAACGCGCCACCGTTTTCGAATATCTCGGGAATGCCGCCCATACGGGTCGCAACCACGGGCAGCCCTGTCGCCATTGCCTCCACATTCACCATGCCGAAGGGCTCCTGCCAGATGGAGGGGCAGCAGAAAATATCTGCCGCGCGAAATTCATCTGCGAGCGCGCTGCCAAAGGTGAAGGGGAGAAACTGCACATTTGCCGGCGCACCGTTCTTCAACTTCCGGACATAATCGGTCTCCGCATCGGTGTCGGAGCCAAAATTGGCAGTACCCAGAATCACTCCCTGCGCATTCGCGCCACGCTCAGCAAGCAGCCGCATCGCATCCACAAAGATGTGCATGCCCTTGTCCGGCACCAGCCGCCCCACGCAGAGAATGCGCATCGGCCTGCTCCTTCGATCTGTCACAGGATGTGCAGGATGAAAGAGCGATCCATCGGCCCCGTTATACAACACAGCGCTTCGCCGCAGAGATGGCAGAGCATGTCGCGCCTCTGCCTCCAGGAATCTGCTGACGAACACACAGCGGTCCGCATCGATGGCCGACGCGATCGGCGCCGCACAATCGCTCAGGTGAGAATTGTGCATGTGCAGAACGAGGCGCGCGCCCGCATGGCGAACGCTGGGTTGCAGCGTAGCCGCGAACTCTGGCCGGTTATGCACCCACACCACGTCCCCTCGCTTCAGTAGAGGACGTACGGTGCTCAGAATCCACCGCAGAAAACGCCGCCTCAGTGGCCAGGGAAGGTTGCGTTTGATTCGGCCCGGATAGCGCGCATAGTTTGAGAGCCGCTCATTGCACCGGATGCGATCTGGGGGAAAATGCCAGCTATCGTCCGCGCTGGGAGCGAGGATTACGGAGCTATCGTCATCGCGCAGCACGTTGGCCGCCCACCGCGAAATCGCACCGCCGATTGGCTCAGAAAACGGCTCAGTCTCCGTCAGCAGATGGTACGTCGTCATCCCCGGACCACCAGCGCAGCCGCATTGCGGCGAAGCTGTCGTCGTCTGCGATCGAGACCGACGATGGCTGCGATGATCATCATCCACGAAAGGTTGAAGCGGAAGAGAAACGAGGCCTCGTCGATGTTGTACAGAATGCCGAACACAATGATCGTGATGTACCACAGCACCTGCGGACTCGGATCCCGCATGAAGCAGTGCCACGAATCCTTCAAGCCCTTCAGCAGGCACACAACAAGCAGCGCCAGCGCGACGGCTCCGACTTCCACCCACACGCTCAGAAAGCCATCATGCGCGTACCCCATCATCCAGCCCAGGGAGATCATCACGTTCGCCGATTCGCCGGTCATGCCTCGCCAGAAAGTGCGATATCCATAGCCCGTCCACGGCTGCTTGTGGATGGAGGCGAGAATGGCGGACCAGATCGGAGTACGGCCGCTGAAGGATGTATCTCGTCCGATGAAATGGAACAACGTCGAGAGGTTCAGAAGAACCACCGCGCCAATAACAAGAGTGCCTGCGCAAAACAGTATAAAGAGCACGGAGCGATCGAACGGCTTGAAGCGCGCCAGCAACTTGAGCCCGATGGAGAACAGAATCAGCATCACCGCGATTCCCCATCCCGTGCGGGAGCGCGTCATCCCTATCACTCCCAGCCCGGCAAGAATGTAGACATTCCGCAGCACGCGCCCCTGTAGTGTGGCAGGCTTGCGATACAGCGCCGGCATCAGCAGAAACGTTATCGCCATGGCGCACACGTTCTTGCCTGCGTAGATTCCCTCCCACTCGCCCGTGGCGCCCTGACGTCCATTCAGACCATAGCTCGGAAGCAGAACAGCGGTGAACGCGGTTAGGACGATCGCGATGGTGCCGGCAAGCTGCATGAACTTCATCTGCGCCTCCGCCGGCTTGGACGCAAAGGCAATCGCGAACGTGTAGGTGACCAGAAGGTAGATGCCCTGCTTCAGCGTGAATGTGGGCTCGGGAGACCACAGGCAGGAGATCACGCCCATGCAGTTCAGCAACGCCAGCAGCGGTACGCAAAAAGCTGCCCTACGGACTTGAGCAGCCCAGCGCCACGCAACATAGAAGAGCCCGACCAGCACGAGTCGTGCAATCATCACACCGACGGCCGAGGCTCCGCCTGCACCGCTCGCCGCACCCATCTGCGTGTTTCCTTCCGCATCGTAGAACGAGAACGTGCCGGCAGCAGAAAAATAGACCAGCGCAAATGCAGTCAGCCAGGTACCGGCGTGGGCAAGCCAATGCGTCGGCCGTTCTACAACTACACTGGCCATCCTTTGACGAGGCACACTCTGGCTGCGGCGCTTAAAGCGCACCTTCACCGTTACATTTGTGCCCTGCACCAGGCTCATCGTCTCTGGACCTCGACCATCGTCACTCGTCCTCTCGTCAACTGCGGCGTGGCAGCGCAGCAAGGGCAGCGCGCACGCTGTTCCAGGCCGGGTTCGGTGCATTCACCGCACTCATCAGTCCGGGCGCATGTGGCGCGCCATCCTTTCGCCGGAACGTCGCCGATCTCTGCGCCGCGCCATCCAGCCAGTTCCGCGTGTCCGTCACGGTCCAGAAAGAAATCCGGCTCAACGGAACAGCCGCCGCAACCCAGGTAATGAAATCGCCATACACCCGTCCGTTCTTGGCCTTCCTTGACGGAATGTCGCCATTCTCCCAGGAGTCGTTGATGTCCAGTTCCGACAAGGCTACGCTCAGGCCCATCCCATGCACTGTTTGATAAAACTGCGCGGCGTCCTGGCTCTTGTCGCTGGAGTTTCCGTCAAGATGCGACTCCGAGCCGATCCCGTGTATAGGCACCTTGCGCTGCAGCATCTGTTGAATCAGCGCGAGCGCATGCTGGCGATTCTGCGGCTGCGGATTCGTATCCTGCTCCACGTTGTCGAGGTTCATAATCAGCTTCGCCGCCGGATCGGCAGCGTGCGCCGCGGAAAATGCGATATCGATGTAGCGCGGTCCCAGCGTGTTCATCCATAGCCCGGTCGAAAGACCATCCGGCCTCCCCTGCTGGCTGCGTACCGGCTCGTTCACCACATCCCAGGACGCGATGCGCCCGCGATAGTGACTCACCACCTTCGTGATGTGATCGGTCAAAATTCGCTCGGCATTATTCTTATTGATCGTCTTCGCCATCCACGCCGGGTTGTAGTCGTTCCAGCACAGGTTGTGACCATGCACCTGCATTCCATTACCTTCGGCGAAGTTCACCATCCAATCACCATCGGCGAAGAAGTAGGTCTCCGGCGCCTGATGAATGCGCTCCCACTTCAGTTCGATGCCCGGCGTCAGTACGCTGAAATTCTGCGCAATGAAACTGGCCAGGCTCTTGTCCTGCAGAAGAGAGCGCGCGGATTGCGCCCCTATGGCTATGCCGCTATGCGCGGCAAGCTGCTTCAGCGGAACTTGGCTGGTATCCCCAAAAAGTTTTGCGGGGACCGCAGATGCGACCGCCAGACCAAGACCGGTTTGCAGGATTTCTCTTCGAGTTGGCATTCTTCACTCCTTCAGCATCGCCTTTGGCGAGCATGCGTTTACGTTCATGCCCCATAGGCAGTCTTGTTTCAGCGCGGCCCTGCTGAGCTCCGTCGCTGCAAAGAGGCCGAGAACATCGCGACCACGTCGCTGGGCCGCCCCTCGGTGCCGCAGCGCTCATTTCCGAACACGCGCGAGGACTCGCACGCCGCTTGCGTATCTTCAACCCTGGGCCCGCATGGATGGATAGGACGGCGGGAACAGCAGGGGCAGGCGCGCTCCTCCTTTGCGAAGCTCCACCTGGCGCTGCACGAAATCCAGCATCTTCCCGCAAAAGACCGTGGTATCGAATGTCTTCGCATGCTCCCGAATGAACGCAGGGAGAAAGTTTCCCTCCAGCGCCTCAAACTGCAGCATTGCCTCCACCACACTGTCGACACTCTGCTCATCGAAGAAGACGCCGGTCGCTCGGCCCTGCCTCTGCAACTCCGGCGAAAACCCGCCTATCACCGACTCCATCGCGCCGCCTTTGCCATAGGCGATCACCGGGCGGCCGTAGGACTGCGCCTCCACAGGAACCAGGCCAAAGTCTTCTTCCGCGGCAAACAGCAGCGCCTTCGATCGCGCATACAGTTCCCGCAACTCGGCGTCGGTAGTGTGTCCCCGAAACGAAATCGTCGGTCCGGCAATGGCGCGCAGCGCACTCTCGCACGGCCCGCGCCCCACGATCACCAGGTGACGGCCCAGCCGGTTGCAGGCTTCAATCAGCAGATCCATCCGCTTTACATCGACCAGTCTCCCGACCGTCAGGTAATAGTCTCCGTGCGACTCCGCCACATACCCTTCGCTGGTATCCACCGGCGGGAAGATGATAGTGCTGTCGCGGCGATAGTATTTGCGAATCCGGTCCTGGATATACCGCGAGTTCGCAACGAAGGCGTCGACTCGTTGCGCCGCGAGATAATCCCATTGCCGCACATAGTGCGCGGAGAGCATGAAGAGCCTCCGTCGGGTGCCGGACAGCTCATTCAGATAGGTCGCATACTGATCCCACAGTGAGCGGTGAGGGCTATGGCAATAGCAGACCTGCACCGCCGACTGGTCCGTGATCACGCCCTTGGTCGCAGTGCCGTCCGCAGTGATGACCAGCTCGTA
>JAUTWX010000059.1 GCA_030838385.1 Acidobacteriaceae bacterium | reverse complement strand
CCCATGAAACGTTTGCTGAATCTATTATTGGTGTTGACCGCGGCCATTCCCGTGGTAGCAGCGCCGCCAACTGTCGGAGCTGGAGCTCCCCAATTTGCTCTATCGACGCCGGAAGGTAAGACGGTTCCTCCCAGGAATATTTCACTGAAGCAGAATGTTTCGCGACAAGCGTAACTTTACGTGCCGAGGCACCGAAATCACTCAGCAGATGGAGATCTCCCTCCAGAAGAGCGTTCGGCCGCAAAAGGCCTCTGTGGCCCTGTATCGCTTGATGGAGCGTTACCAACAGGCCGACCCGGCGCCGGCGCACGCGTTAGTGGTTACCCTCAGCGCCGATCTGCAGCGATGCTTCCGGAGCCAAGTGGCGAGCCGGCAGCAGGCTGATGACCCACTACAGGAAACCTGGATGCGGATTCATCGCGTCCGGCATACCGACCGGCCCGGTGAACAGGTCCGGCCTTAGGTGTATGCGATCGCGCGCTGGGTGCGTGTCGATGGCTACCCCGTGGGCAGCGTATCGAGACGCACAAGATCACAATGGCGGTGCTGCCGGAGCGGGTTCAACATCGAGATGCACTTCCCGCAGGAGCCCATAGGCGCACTCAATATATCAATAAATGCAGGCTGCCTTCGCACGCGTCCCTGCATCAGATCGTACGACGCATTATCGCCGACTTCCAGCCGGTTGCCGTCGATTTGAGGCCCTTGTGGGAGCAACTTGGGGTCCGCTTCACCGGGCAAGGGGTAGCGCCCAACGATCACGCGCCTTGGCTGTGATCCGTGCCGCTATCTGCGGCGCCGGTCATCGAGAGGGTTACGTACGTGACGAAAGAATCGATGGTTCAGTTTGGTCAAGTTAAGGAGCAAGCGGCCGAATCGGCGAAGGTTGACGAGGCGCTGCAGCTGGAGGTTGTTGATCGCACTCACGCAGAGGTCACCCTACGCATGATCGTTGAAGGCGTCGAAGCAGAAGCGGGTGACCGATTTTTTCGTTCGCTCGTGCGGCACCTGGCTGACGCACTCGGGGCCCAATACGCGTTCGTGTCCGAGATGAGTGAAGATCGGACGCGCTTCTGGACGCTCGCCGTCTGGGGCCGAGGGACCTTCCTTTCCAACTTTGAAATCCCCTTGCGTGGGACGCCGTGCGAGGCGGTGCTCAATGGCCACACATCCCACCATCCGCGGCATCTGCAGTTGCTTTTCCCGAGCGACGCTGGGCTCGTTGACTGGAGAGGGGAGAGCTACTGCGGTGTGCCGCTCGTCGATTCCTCCGGCAAAGTGGTCGGTCACCTCGCAATCGTGGATGACAAGCCTATGCCGGATGGTACGCGGAATCTGTCGATCATGCGGATCTTCGCGGCGCGCTCCTGGGCGGAGATCGAGCGGACTCGAGTACAGTCAGGCCTTCGGGAGCGAGAGCAAGCTTACCGGGACCTTTACGAGGAAGCGCCTGTCGCATATGTGTCGGTGGGGACGGATGGCAGGATCAGGAAAGCCAACAGGCGCGCTGCTGATCTATTCGAATACGGCGCAGGCGGACTGACGGGTCGGCCGGTCTTCGATCTCTACGCCGATACGACTGACGGCAAACAGAAGGCCCATGAGGTCTTCCAGCGGTTTCTCGCTGGGCAGGAAACCCGCGCTGAGGAGCTCGAATGCCTTGCCGCAGATGGCAGGCAGCTCTGGATCAGTCTCTCCGTCAAGCCAATCCGAGGCGCGCATGGACAAATTGAAGCGTCGCGCTCGATACTCGTCGACATCACCGACCGGAAGCTAATGGAAGCGGCACTGCGTCACAGCGAAGGGCGTCTGTCGTGCATCGTCGGGTCGGCCACGGATGCCATTGTGACGATGGCCGAAGACGAGCGCATTGTATTATTCAATGCCGGCGCCGAGAGAGTTTTCCGCTGCGCCGCCGCGGAGGCGATCGGCCAGCCGTTCGGGCGATTCCTCACCGAGAGGTCCCGCGCGGCGCTGTCCAGTTACATTCAAGCGTTTGGCCAACCCGGCCCTACCCAGTGGCACATGTCCCGTGCGGCCCTCAGTGCGTTGCGCGCCGATGGGAAGGAGTATCCGGTCGAATCCACGATCTCACAAACCGTGGTGGGTGACCGGAATCTCTTTACTCTTATTCTCCGCGAGATCGATGTGCGGACGCGAGCCGAGGCTGCGTTCCGCCGACCGCAGCTTGCCGATGCATATCTGCAGGAAGACAGCCGAGCGGGGCACGGTTTTATGGAAATCGTGGGGAGCAGCCCCGCTACCTTGGCACTGTTGCGCAAGGTTGAGCAGGTCGCCCCCACCGACGCCACCGTCCTGATCTGTGGAGAGACCGGGACCGGCAAGGAGCTGGTCGCCCGAGCTATCCACGAACGCAGTACCCGCAAGGGGCGGCATTTTGCAAAGGTCAACTGCGGGGCGATCTGCGAAGGCTTGGTGGAAAGCGAGCTTTTCGGCCATGTGAAGGGCGCCTTCACGGGCGCCTTCGAGCGGCGGATCGGGCGTTTTGAGCTGGCTGATGGCGGAACCATTCTCTTGGATGAAGTCGGCGACCTTCATTTGGAAGCTCAGGTTAAGCTCCTCCGGGTCCTTCAAGAGCACGAGTTCGAGCCCGTCGGCAGCAGCCGCTCCGTACGCGCTAACGTACGCGTTATCGCCGCGACCAATCGCGACCTCGGCGAAGCCGTAAAGGCCGGACAATTCCGCGCCGACCTGTTCTACCGTCTGAACGTGATTCCGCTTGACGTGCCACCACTCCGAGACCGCAACCCGGATATTCCCAAACTGGTGATGTTCTTCCTTGAACGATTCTCGAAGAAATTTGACAAGAGGTTCGACAGTGTGTCGCAAGCTACGATGGACCTGCTGGTGGATTATGGGTGGCCTGGAAATGTTCGCGAACTCCAAAACATCATCGAGAGGGCGGTGGTGCTGTCGCAAGGCCCGGTTCTGGCGCTCAACGCTGACCTGCTCCCCGCAGAAGTCTCCGACGTAAGGGCCGATCCTTGGGGAGACAACGGAGATCATGCTCTTGCGATAGCCGGAGGCAGCAGGACACGAAGCTCAACTTCTCTCGAAGAAATCGAGAGGCTCCATATCCTCATGGTCCTGCAAAAGACCGGAGGCTTGATTGAGGGGCCGAAAGGAGCAGCGGGGATTTTAGGGCTCAACCCCAGCACTCTCCGTGGCCGAATAAAGAAACTGGGTATCAGGCGCAAAGGCCGCCAAATATCGCGGGCGCATCGCGAACTTCCGCAACGCCCGCCAAGTTTGGCGGATAACTAACCTGTGGTTCGGCCACCTCATGGTCAAGAATACCTCCTCTCTTCAATGAGATAGCGAGGGCCTCGAACACCTCCGATCGATTGGAAAGCAGCTTGCCGTACCCGGAGAGCAGTCAGGACATAGCTGGAAGCCGATCTCTCGAGGGGGCTCCGAGCCACGCACAAGGCGCCAGCCCAATGACTATGACTCAATTGAAGCCTAGAGAAACCTAAATAAGGAGAAACATCGATAGACATATGAACAACAAGAACACCAAGCAACCCCCGGGTTATCGACGAGGGGACCCTCCGACGTCCAAGCCGGTTGACCGGCATTTGTTGCGGACGCAGGTAGCGCGTGCGGGAGCGCTCGGGCTTCTGCTCATATCCTTGTGCGGAGGCGCCGCCGCTCAGGGCAACAGCCCCGTGCAATTGCGCCAGTTCCTCGGCCAGCAGGTCGGCGGAATCGATAAATTGCAGGTTCCGGCGACGAATGCCGCTATTCCGGTGCCCCCGCCCCCGGCTGGGAGCGGGAACACGGCCTATCGCTACGAGACCACCGAGGCGAAGCGCTACCTCGGAAAGCTGCTGTTCCATGACCCGATCCGCACCACGCGCATCGACATCAACCAAGGCCAGCCTAAGAACTTGCCGGCGGGGACAGACTTCGGCGGAACCTTTGGCGCCTCCGATCCCACGATCAAGAGCATCCTCCCCGACACGGGGAATTATTCCAGCACCGTTATCCAGAATATCGTCACTGCCACGAAACAGACTGGATCATGCGGCAGTTGCCACATCGGCGAGGCTGCGGGAAAGGCTGGTCAGCAGATCAACTTCAACGTAGGCGGCGAGGGTCGCGGCTACACTGACGCGCAGGGCAACTTCGTTCCGCGCCGTCGGCCTCAGCCGAACGACGCCAAGCTGCGCACCGAACCCTTGTTCTCCGGCGACACGCTGGTGGACGCGCTCCCAACCCTAACCGACATTTGGAACAACAACGGCAC
>JAUTWX010000159.1 GCA_030838385.1 Acidobacteriaceae bacterium | reverse complement strand
TGAAGTTGGCGAGGGCGCGCTCGAGCTGTGCGCCCTGATCCCAGTAGACGGCGAAACGTGCGCCGGAAAGCTTGGCGGCGCGCTCCAGATCGAGAATGCCGAGCGCCTCGCCCAGCTCCCAATGCGGACGCGGGGTGAAGTCGAAGTGCGGCTTCGCGCCCCATTGTTTCTGCTCGATATTGTCGTGCTCAGAGCTGCCGGCGGGTACCGATTCGTGCGGGAGATTTGGAATGCTGGCCAGGATGCCACGAAGCTGTTCATCCATCGCAGAAGCAGAGGCGTCGAGCGCTTCGAGCGTTTCCTTGAGTTGGCGCGTCTCTTCCATCAGCGCGGTCGCGTCTTCCTTCGCGCGTTTCCTGCGGCCGACCTCTTCGCTAAGTGTATTGCGGCGCGCCTTGAGCGTCTCGGCTTCGGTGATGCGCTCGCGACGCTCAGCATCGAGGGCGGCGAAGTTGCCGAGTAAGGCTGCCGGGTCCTGCCCGCGGGCGCGTAACTTCTCTTCCACCAGCGCGAGGTTGGCCCTGACGAATTGCAGATCGTGCATACCGTTCCATGCTACCGGATGACCGGGTATGAGTCGCCAGGTTGGTTCTTTTCGCCGTGCGGGTGCATCCTTGTTTATGAGGAGTCTTTTCATGCAGAAGCGACAGATTGGCAGATCTTCCTTGCAGGTCCCGGTGCTGTGCCTGGGCGGCAATGTCTTCGGTTGGACGGTGAATGAGCACGAATCCTTTCGTCTGCTGGACGCAGCACTGGACGCCGGACTGAACTTTATCGATACCGCGGATGTCTATTCGCGCTGGGCCAGCGGGCACGTGGGCGGGGAATCGGAGACGGTAATCGGAAAATGGTTTGCTCGGTCAGGCAGGCGCAGTCAGGTGGTGCTGGCCACAAAGCTTGGTTTCGATATGGGCGATGGCAAGAAGGGCCTCAGCAAGAAGTACATTGCCGAGGCTGTCGAGGCCTCTCTGCGCAGATTGCAGACCGACTACATCGACCTCTACCAGGCGCACACTGATGACGCGGAGACGCCGCTGGAGGAGACCCTGACTGCGTTCGACGCGCTGGTGAAGCAGGGCAAGGTGCGCGCGATCGGAGCGTCCAACTACACGGGCGCGCGGCTGAAGGAAGCGATCGAGGTTAGCCAGAAGAACAACCTCGCGCGATACGAGTGCCTGCAGCCCAACTATTCGTTGATGGAGCGCACCGCATTCGAAAGCGATCTCCTTCCCGTGGTGCAGGAGTTCGGCATCGGCGCGATCCCCTACTTCTCGCTCGCTGCGGGCTTCCTCACCGGGAAGTACCGCTCGAAGCAGGATGCCGCCGGGAAGGCGCGCGGTGCGATGGTGGAAAAATACTTGAATGATCACGGCTTCGCGGTACTCGACGCGCTGGATGCTGTAGCTGCGGAGCTGCACTTGACGCCGGCGCGGGTCGCGCTCGCGTGGCTGATCGCGAAACCCGGCGTCACGGCGCCGATCGCCAGCGCCACGTCGCTCGATCATCTGCAGGACCTGGCCGAGGCGACTCGACTGAAGCTGCCGCCGGCAGCGATCGCAAAGCTGGATGCAGCCAGCAGTCCGGCGCAGAAGGCTGCATGAGGGACCGCGGGGTATGCGGTCCGCCGGGAAAGCATGCCTCGCATTTACCTCGTTTTGATTGGCTCCGCATTTTCGATTAGGTCCGCATTGACACGAGCGGACGGCGGAACTAGGGTGGCGGGCATCAGGCTTTCGCCTGATCCATTCTCACGAAACAGGAGCCTCCCCCGATGCTTCGTAGAGCCTGCTTGTATATCGTTACCATCCTAGCGGCCATTCTCTCCGCGAGCGCGCACACCCAGACCGTCACACAGACCGCCGCAGCCTCCAACACACCGCCGCCTGCGCAGATTCAGAAGCAGACCTTGGCAGGCATCGACAAGCTGCAGAGCTGGTATACCCAATCCACCGGTCTCTACCAGACGACCGGCTGGTGGAACTCCGCCAACGCGCTCACCATGCTGGCCGATTATTCGCTGGTGGCGCACACCGCCAGCTACGCCACGGTCTTCACCAACAGCTTTCAGCAGGCGCAGAAGACGAACAGCGGCTTCCTGAACAACTATTACGACGACGAAGGCTGGTGGGCACTGGCGTGGATCGCCGCCTATGATCTCACCCACACCCAGCAATATCTGGAGATGGCATCGTCGATCTTCGGCGACATGAGCGGCGGCTGGGATTCGACCTGCGGCGGCGGTATCTGGTGGAGCAAGGACAAGACCTACAAGAACGCGATCGCAAACGAGCTGTTCCTCTCCGTCGCTGCGCACCTGGCCAACCGAGTTGCGCCTGCAGATCGCGCGGGCTATCTCGCGTGGGCGAATAAGGAATGGGCATGGTTCCAGCAGTCCGGCATGATCAACAGCCAGAATCTGATCAACGATGGACTCGACCTTACTACTTGCAAAAACAATGGACAGAACACCTGGAGCTACAACCAAGGCGTGGTCCTCGGCGGACTGGCAGAGCTGAATCGTGCACAGCGGTCGCCACAGTTGCTGACTACGGCAAACACCATCGCGAATGCGGCTATCACTCACCTGAGCGACGGCAATGGCGTGCTGCATGACGTCTGCGAGCCGAATTGCGGTGCCGACGGCGTCCAGTTCAAGGGCATCTTCCTGCGCAACCTGATGGCGCTGAACTTCGCAATGCCCAATCCGCAATATGAGACGTTTGCGCTCACCAATGCAGAGAGTATCTGGAACCATTCGCGCGATGCCAGCAATGCCTTTGGCCAGGTGTGGTCAGGACCGTTCGATGCGGAGAACGCGGGCAGCCAAAGCTCGGCGCTGGATGCTTTTGTCGCGGCATACGCAAGTGCGCTGGAGCAGAAGCGCTGACCCACCGGCTAAGCTTCGGGGCGCTTGCGATGCCGGGCGCCCCACTCGGCCAGCGCCAGCAGCGTGGGTCGCAGCGTGACGCCATATGGGCTCAGCC
>JAUTWX010000149.1 GCA_030838385.1 Acidobacteriaceae bacterium | reverse complement strand
CGCTCGAGCACTTCGTTGAGCGCGGCGGCGCCAGCGGAGATGAGTGCGATGCCGATGAGCGTTTCGAGCAGGCCGATGTGGACGCTGGGGATGGCCGAGCGGACGGAGCCGAGATAGAAGCCGGCCCAGGCGGTGATGACGACCAGCGACGTGACCCGGGCCTTGAAGAGCTCCATATAGTCGGAGAGCAGGCTGGGAGCGGCCTTGGCGCGGGACTTCCGAGCGGATTGAGGGACCGGCTCCAAGGGAAGCGCGGCGGCCTGTGCCTCGGGCGTGGCGGCGATGCCGGTGGCGCGTGCGGTGCTTAGCGTCACGGCGTACTCGCGGCTGAGATTCGGAGCGGTTGCATGGGCGAGAGGGGCGCGGGCTTGCGGTGACCGGAGCTGGTCAGGGGCGGCTGGCGCTTGCCATCCATGATACCAAGTTGCGCGCCTCTACTCCCAGGTGGTGTAGCGTCTGGCCCACTCGCTCTTTGGATATTTGGTTTGCACGACGACGAAGAGGCGGTGGTTGAGCTCTCTGGTGGCGTCGGTGCGGCAGCCGTTGCGCACGGCGCGCTCGGCGAAACCAAGGAGCGTTGGATTGCGGGGATCGGCGGGACGCTGCTTCTGCCAGTCGAGCGCGGCGGCGGCGAAGTAGTCGGAGGCGCAGGGCGTGGTGCGCAGGGCGGCGATTTCGCGGTCGGCCGCGCCGCGATCTGCTGCGGTGAGGAAGGGCGGATCGGGAAATGCGGCGCGGGTGACGGGTTGCGTGCCGAAGAAGGTCGCGGGCGTGCCGCTGGGATTGTCTGCGGCCGGCGGCTTTGCGTCGGTGCTGGCGGCCCACCAGTTGTCGCGGTATTCGCTATAGCCGGCGAAGCCATCGCTGCGCTCCATGCCGGCGCTGACGAAGGGCCGGTCGGAGGGGAAGCGCATGAGCGCGAGCAGTGCGGCCACGTGGCGATTGTCCGGGGTGGTGGAGGAGTCGTAGTCGTCGAGCCACGGCTTCCATGCGGGATAGCAGCCGGTGAGCAGCGGTGACATGCGGCGAGCGATCTCCGGGCGGTTGAGGAGCATGGCGCGGGTCCAGGTGGACTGCGCGATCTGGAAGCTGAGGTTGCGGGGCAGTGATGTATTTTCGGCTGCTTCGGCAAGCAGCGTCAGCGGCATGCGGGTGTTGAGGATGGCGGCGGCGTCGGGGTTGAAGAGGAGCGTGGTGGCAAGCGAGCCGTGGACGCCGCAGAGGCTGGTTTGGGGCTGGGTGTCGGGCGGGTCGGGGAAGCCGGAATCCATTGTGGTGACACCGGCGGGGAGTGCGGCGGCGGTGTGTAGGAACTCGCCGAGCGTGGGCGAGGTGCGCTGGTTGAGCAGCTTGAAGAGGTTGATGGTGGAACGCTGCGGCATGTGGAGAAGCGATGGCTCGATGGCGGCGAGCTCTCTGCGCATCGCGACGGCGTCCTGCATGAGGCGGAGTCGGTGATAGGTGGCGGCGGTCCAGGCTGGTGCCGTCTGGGGTACTGTTGTGGCGGACTGAATGAGCTCGGGCGCGGCAGGGTCGCCGGGCTGGGTGTTGGCCATGGCGGCGATGAACCAGGCATCCGCGTGGGTGGCGTGCCACTGGGCGAGCGCTTCGGGTGCGGCCTGCTCTTGCTGCTGCCGGACTTTGGCGGGATCGGGCGTTTGGTCGGACCAGCCTGTTTTCTGAACCGGCGCTGGCACTTGCATCGCCTGCATCCAGGTGAGCAGAGGTGAGGCGGGCTCTTTATTCGTATCTGAAGCGGTTGCGTTTGCGGAGCCGGGCGGATAGAGGTAGTAGCGCAGGTCGATGAGTGCCTGCTGGAAGACGCCAGGGTTTTGCGCGCGATCGGGGGCGGTGAGGCGTGTGGCGAGGACATCGGCCTGAGCGGCGGGGTCGAGGCGGAGGTTCACGAAGTCGAGCAGATGGCTGGCGTCGGCATGATACGGCTGCATTGCGGGGTCGGCGAGGATGCCCCTCAGCGAGTCGCGGGCTTCGGCGAGGCGTTCGGGACGCTTCTGCTTGACGAGCTCGGCGTAGTCGCGCTGCGCCTTTGCGCGATCTTCGCTGTAGGGTGCGTTCGGTGTTTCGATAGCGGCGGCCGGAACGTCGGTGATCTGGCCGATCGTGCCGCGGCGGATGAGTGCGCGGGCCTCGACGAGACGCGCGATGCTGTGCCAGGGCGAGGACGTATCAGCGGCTATGGATTTCAGCCGCGCGATCGCGCCGTCATAGTCGGTCTGGTAGAACTTTGCGGCGGCCTGCTGGTAGGCGCGGTCCTGCCTGAGCCATGCGGGTGCGGATGCGGAAGTTTCGGCGGGCATCGCGTTGGCGCTGCCGTTACAGTTGGCGAAGACGGCATCCTGGCCCTGAACCCAATCGTCGAGGCTGGCGGTGTCGGTGGCGTGTGCGGCTTTGCGGCCCTTGAATGTATCCGCGGCGGTGGCGAAGGCCTGATCGAGGCAGTTGGTGAAGTTCTGATAGGACGCGCCGGGGACGGGGCGATCGCTGTTCAAGTCCTGAGCGATGTGGAAGCCGCTCGGCGGCGGCGGTGCCGGGGGTTCGGGTACGCCTGAGTCTTTACGGGCGGCGAGCCATGCGGTGAAGCCGGGCAGCTTAGCCGGGTCTACGTAATCGCGGGTGCGCTGCGTGCGGTCGAGCGCGACGGCCTGCTGCTGCTCGTCCGCGGTGAGGCCGTGGCCGTTGAGCCAGTCGTAGGCGATGACGAGATCCTGCACGCGGTAGCCGGGCTGGGGAATGCCGAGTTCGCCGCCGGCGTACGCGGCATAGGGGCCGTCGGGCATGCTGTTCTCGACGAAGACGGCCTCGGGAAAGAAGGGGCCACAGCTATTGGCGGGGACGGCGAGGGCGAGAAAGGCAAAGACGAGGTGCGAGCGTTTCATCGAGTGCGTGTCCGTGTGGCGGAAGTGTGGGTGGCGGAAGTCTGGGTGGCGGCAGTCTGAGCGAGGGCGGTGAGCGGTGTGGCGGAGATCGCAGCTAACTCCGCGGGCTGCCAGGGACGCGGCGCGAAGAGGTAGACACGGGTGGATGGATTGAGGGAAGAGAGCGATGCGGGCCACGGCTCGTCGGTGGAGAGGCCGAGGCTCGAGCGGCAGAGGGTTTCTGTAATGGCGTAGCGCGGGCGGGTTCCACTGGTGAAGGCGAGGGCAGGTGGGCCGCCCATGCGGAACTCCATGGGAACGGCCTCGTCGATGGGCAAATTGTGCAGCCAGGAGTGCGGGCCGCACCAACTGACAAGCGCGGTGATGGAGAGTGGCAGGCTGCGCGGGAGTTGCGGGCGGAGCGCTTCAAGGACGCCGCGGTAGAAAGGCTGCTGCGATTGGGTGGCGTCGAAATCGAGCTGGATGGCGCGTATGTCGTGTCGGATTCCATAAGCGGCGAGGCGTGCGGCTACGGCGGCGCGGAGGTCTGGGGTGTCGGCGAAACCGGGGCGGCTTTCGATGCGGACTACGGCGATGAGCGGTGCGCCGGGCGCGGGATAGAGCGGCTGGTGGCGTGGCAGTACGGTGATGTGGTCGGTGAGGATGTAGGTTTCGGCCAGGTACGCGACGCCGACGTTGGTCGGGAGGGTGTGGAGGTCTTCCGATTCTTCCCAGGCCCAGAGGACGCGGGTTGGGACGCGATCGACGAAGGCTGCAGGGAGTGATGGCAGCGGTGCGAGGGCGGCTCGCGTGTAGCGCCGGTGGTGCTTCGCCACGAGCGCGGCGATGAGTACGACTATGACTGCGAGGAGGGTCCAACGACGAGCGGATGGCAGAACGCGGGCCACGGTGGAGATACCTTACCGCGGGACATGCGATGTTGGCGTGAAGAATGTAACGGGCGGTGGATCGAAATGGAACCAGACGGCGAGGGACGGCTCGGAGCCCTTGGAGTGCCGGGTCAAGGATCTAAGGCTACGGCTAGTCGCGCTGGACGGCGTATTCGTCGACGAGGACCGCCACCAGGACGGCGGTGGGGACCGAGACCATGGCGCCTACCACGCCGTCGATGGCGGAGCCGAGCAGCAGCGAGACGATGATGGCGAGGCCGGGGAGATCGACCGAGCTTTGCATGATCTTGGGCGTGAGATAGGAATTCTCCACCTGCACGTAGACGGCATAGGCGATGAGGACATAGACGACGCGCATCCAGGAATCCATCGCGGCAGCGAGGACGACCAGGGCCATGGAGAACACGGCGCCCATGACCGGGATGATGTTGAAGACACCCATGAGCACGCCGAGTGCGTAGGAGTAGCGCACATGCAGCAGGGTGAAGACGACGGTGGAATAGATACCGAGGATGAGCATGAGCGTGCCCTGGCCGAGCAGCCAGCGGCCCATGCGGACATCGGCGCGGAGCAGCGTCTGGTTGAGGCGCTCGCGGCGCAGCGGCGCGATGAAAGAGAGCACCCAGTTGTAGGCGTGCTCGCCTTCGAGCATGAAGTAGATGGTGAGCACGATCCCGGCGATGACCTTGAAGACCTTGCTGGCCCAACTACTGACGGAGGAGACGAGATAGGTAGCGAAGTTGGAGGCGTAATCCTGCAGCCGGGCGTTGAGCGAGGCGACATCGAGATGCGAAGCAAAGGGCAGGTGCTTGAGGCGGCTCAGCATCTCCGGTCCGCGGGTAGGAAGCTCTTTAACGAACTCGCGCGCATCGCGGATGACGGGCGGAAGAGCGAAGAGGATGAAGAGCGTGATGAGGCCGCCCACGGCGGCCAGGATGATGGCGATGGCGGAGCCGCGGCCGGGGGTCCATTTGCCGATCCTGATCCTCTGCACGCCGCGGAGGATAGGCATGAGCACGACGGCAAAAAGGGCGCTGACGTAGAGCAGGGCGAGCTCTTCGCGCAGTTGATAGGCGACCGCCAGCCCAATACCGAGCGCGAAGGTAAAGATGATGTCGCTGCGCAGGGTGCGCGCGGGGCGCTTACGCTCCACGGGATGATCGAGCTCGGTGGTCTGCAACTCTGTCGTACTTAGAGTGGGTCGTCTGGGTTTGTCGGGCATGCGGCTCTCTTGAGTGGCTCCTATTATGCGGCCCGGTCGTGGTTTGCGGCGGGCTTTCGCGGTGCCCCACCCTTCGCTCCGCTCAGGAGCGGGCACCCGGATGCTGTTGGATGCGGATTCTGAAAAACAGACTGGCTGTGCTGAGCAGGGCTGGAGGTTTCTAGATGACGGTGCCAGGCACGGAGCCGCCCGGCGCGGCGAGCCGGGCGCCGGACAACCGCTCCTCGGAAAACCAATGCAGGATGCGTTCCACGACCTCGACCGGAGGAATGCCTGCCGTGTCCAGGGTGAGATGCGCGCGGCGGTAGTAGGGGAGACGGCGGGCGAGGCGTGCTTCCGGAGGCTCTGGGGCAGTAAGCAGGGGGCGGACGGGTGCTTGCCCGGGCGCTTCTGCGGAAGCGGTTGGATCGGAGTTCACGTGGCAGCGGGCGAGCAGCTCGGGGAGCGGGGCGGAGAGGAAGATCGTCACCGTGGCGGGCACCGATAGCGCAGGGTCGAAGAGCAAAAGACGGACGGCCTCGGTCTCGATGGCGCCCCCGCCGAGTGCAACCACGGCATGATCGTATTCATGGGCAGGATCGAGAACGCGGGCGGTGGCTTCGGCTTCGATGCGGCGGAAGTGCTCTTCCCCATCCTGGGCAAAGATCTGGGAGACGGTGAGGCCGTGCTCCGTGGTGATGAGGGAATCGACGTCAAGGAAGGGCCAGCGCAGCCGCGCCGCCAGGATACGGCCCACTGTGGACTTGCCCGCGCCCATGAAGCCGGTAAGGACAATACGCCGGGGCAGGTTGGGGAGCGGCCGAGGTGCGGGCGACGACGCGGGCCCGGTTGGGCCTGCGCTCATTTCGTCTGACTCGTCGTTGAGCCGGTGCTCTTTTCCCCGGAGAGCGAGGTCTGGATGTTCTCCCACACGGCCGGGCTGGGGTCGTGGATGGGGAGCAGCAGCTTGGCCTGCTGCGCGATGTACTCCAGATCGCTGACCAGGGCAGAGCACTGCTCACAGCTCTTCAAGTGATCCTGCTGGGCCAGATTGGCGCCCGACTCGAAGAGCTCCGGGAGCTGCTCCTGGAAGTCCGCGCAGGGCTGTTCACTCGTCATCATCGCTTCGTTCTTTTTGCCCATCCTCATAGCAAGGCCTCTCGCCGGTTCGCCTGCTGGCCGGTGCGCAACAGGTCGCGCAGCTTCATGCGCGCCTTGTGCAGTTGCGACTTGCTGTTGCCGATGGAGCATTCCAGCATGTCGGCGATCTCGTTGTGCTCGTAGCCTTCGACGTCGTGCAGGACGAAGACGAGCCGGTAACCTGGGGGAAGATCGGAGACCGCGCGTTCGAGCGTGACCCGATCGATGGACCCGGAGAGCATGAGGTCGCGCGCGCCGATGTCCTTGCGCGGACCGTCTTCCTGCGAGGGCTCCAGGGTCTCTTCGAGCGAGACCTGGGGCAGGCCCTTCTTGCGCAGGTGCATGAGCACCACATTGACGGCCAGGCGGTGCAGCCAGGTGGAGAAGGCCGAGTCGCCGCGGAAGGTGCCGATCTTGCGATAGAGCTGCAGAAAGGCCTCCTGGGTCAGGTCTTCGGCTTCGGCGACGTTGCCCAGCATGCGCAGGCACAGGGAGTAGACCCGGCGCTTGTGCAGCGAGTAGAGGCGCTCAAAGGCGGCGCCGTCCCCGGCCTGGGCGGCGGCGATGGCCTCGGCTTCGCCGGCAATCGGCGGATTGCGGCGCAGGTGCTGGTTGGATTTCTGGCGCTCGGGAGTAGCCGTCGCAGTGCCCTTGGCCGGAGGGGAAAAGACGCCGTTGGTTACGGATTTTGTCATTGTTGTACGTTTGCCGGCCAGCGCATTGGTCATGAAGGTCGCGATGATAGGTCACCCTGGCATCTGGTTGGGGGCAATGCCCTGTCGGACGCCTGGGAAGGGTCCGGGGTTGCCTTGGCTCAGAAGTCAGCAAGTGAGCGCTCGGCAAAATCAACCTGGTGCTATCGGGCAATTCCGCAAATTCTACGGCTTTACGGCGACAGGAAAGTCTCCATTCACGCCGCGATACAGTTCCACGCGAACTGTTGCGCCGGGTAGGAGTTCCCACCTCTCATGGCCGGGATCGTAGTCCGGAGAGGCAATGAGCTTGAACAGCCCCCCGCCCAGTTTCAAGCCGCGAGTCGGGCGGAATGCCTCCGCTCCTCCATTCAGGAGGCGCACGTGAAGCTCAATAAACGATCGAGAGAAGGTCATATCTCTAGTTTCCCACGAAGCGGGCGTACAGGGTGCGGGCCAGGGCGATATCTGTGGTGCCCTGGATGAGGGCTCGGCCGTCGGCGAAGAGGGTAAGCGTGTGGGGACCGCGGCGGAATTGGAGCAGCAGGCCGTTCTGGCGGACCTCGCCGTGGGGACGCAGGCGCTCGGCGGCGGCGGCGAGGTCGACCGGGCGGTGATGCTCGTGAATCTGGACGGAGTTGCGGCCGCAGAGGGTGATGTGGGGGCGGCCCTCGCCACGCAGATGGGCGAAGTCGCGAAGGCCGCAGACCTCGCAGCCGGGCCGGGGCGTGGCGGCCGAGATCTCGGAGCGCTCGTTTTGCCAGAGATCCCAGGCGAGGAAGGTGCGGCGCATGGCATCGCGCGCGCCGGTCAGGTATTTGAGAGCTTCGGTGACCTGGATGGAGGCGGCGAGGTTGACGGCGGTGTTGAGGATGCCGGCGGTGTCGCAGGTTTCGACCGGGCCGGAGGGCGGCTTGGGGAAGAGGCAGGCGAGGCAGGCCGTCTCACCAGGCAGGATGTTCATGGTGGCGGCGTATGCGCCGACCGCGGCGGCGTAGATCCAGGGAACCGAAGGACCGGGAAATCCGCTCTCGACGGAATAGTCGTTGATGAGATAGCGGGTCTCGAAGTTGTCGGTGGCGTCCAGGATGATCTGGGCTTCGGCGAGCAGAGCGTGGATGTTGTCCGGAACCAGATCGGCTACGTGGGCGCGGACCTGGATGTTCGAGTTGAAGCGTGCGATCTGGCGACGGGCGGCTTCGGCCTTGGGAGTGGCCGCGGCGGCATCGGCTTCATCGAAGAGCACCTGGCGCTGCAGATTGCTCTCTTCGACGAAGTCGCGGTCGATGAGGATGAGGGTGCCGACGCCGGCGCGCGCGAGCAGCGCGGCCGCGGCGGCGCCGGTAGCTCCGCAGCCGACGATGGCAACGGTGGAGGCGGCGAGGCGCTGCTGTCCCGCTTCGCCGATGGGCGCGAAGAGCACCTGGCGCGAGTAGCGGTCTGTGTCCGAAGCGGCAACGGTGCTGGCGTTGTCCATTGTGTCTAGTATAGAAAGGCGCGTAACGGTCCTGGTGGACGTTGGTTTGGCCCCTGCATCTCACCCAACGTGATGCTGCCGTGTTCCGCATGACGAGAGCATGTTCCTATTGCCGTGGCCTTGGGGGTCGATGCGACGCACAGCTTTCCCTGGCGGGAGCGGTGCGTCGAAATCAAAGTCGACCGGGTATATAGCGATAGGCAGATGCTCCAAACAGCTCCATGGGGGACAAACCCAGCGGCGCAATCCCCTGAGAGGCTCTTTGACCGTGGTTTGTGATCGTCCTTCTGGCGGAGACCGGAGGGCCAGCGAAGGCAGGTGCAAGCGTTGTCGCGCAGCGTGGCTGTTGCCGCTACTGCTGATACTGCTTGGGGGAGCGCCCTTCTGCCATGCGCAGACGATGGCCCCTGCAGACCCCGCTGCCGCGCAGCCCGAGGCTGATCCGGCGGCGCAGTCGCCTGCCGCGACGGAGTTTCTGCCCCAGTCCTCGTCCTCGGCGCAGTCTTCGCAAGGCACCGGCGGAGCGGCGATGCCGGGCATTGCGACCTTTGCCGGCAGCAAGGTGACGGGCATCCGCTTCGACGGGGTGAAGCAGTCGATGCTGGGCCCGCTGCCCGCGCAACTGGAGTTGCAGCCGGGCGGTGTACTGACCGAAAACAACGTGCGCGCGAGTCTGCGGCGGCTTTACAGCTCCGGGCTTTACGACACCATCCAGGTACAGGGGCTGCGGTCGGATGGTGGCGTCGTGGTGGTCTTCGCCGGCAGGCCGCGGCTGTTCATTGGGCGCACGCAGATCTTCGGCATCAAGAACGACCGGCTGCGGGCGCAACTGGTGGGGTCGGAGCGATTGCAGCCGGGCACGCGCTACACCCAGCGCAAGCTGGATGCCTCGCGTGCCTCCATCGAGCAGGCGCTGACCGATAACGGCTTTTATGAGGCGAAGGTGGAGCGCCGGGAGCAACTGGACGCGGCGAACTCGCAGGTGAACGTGATCTACAACATCGATGCCGGGGGGCAGGCGAGGGTCGGCAACGTGAAGGTGGACGGGACACCGGGAATGTCGCTGGAGCAGTTCCGCAAGACCAGCAAGCTGAAGGCGGGCAGCAAGGTGAATCGCCAGACGGTGAGCCGGGCGCTGACGCGGCTGCGCAAATACTACGACAAGAAGCGGCGCTGGGCGGGCTCGGTGACGCTGGAGACCAAGGAGTATCACGCGAACACGAACCAGTTGGACTACGCGTTCCAGGCGAAGGAGGGTCCGCTGGTGCAGGTGCGGGTGGAGGGCGCGAGGTACAGCCGGAGCGCCATCGAGCGGCTGGTGCCGATCTACGAAGAGGGCACCGTCGATCTGGACCTGGTGAACGAGGGCGCACACAACCTGCGCGCCGACCTGCAGGGCAAGGGTTACTTCGACGCGACGGTGACGCATGAGCCGGTACACAATGCCGCGGACGAGATCACGGTCCTGTACAAGGTCGACCGCGACGTGGAGCACCGCGTGGATTCGGTGCGCATTACAGGCAACAAGTATTTCGATCACGACACGCTGGCGGAGCACGTGAGCGTGCGGCCGGCAAATTTTGTGGAGCGGCACGGCACCTATAGCCAGGCGATGGTGGACAGCGATGTCAGCAACCTGACCGCGCTGTACCAGGGCAGCGGCTTCAGCCACGTGGTAGTGACGCCGCAGATCAAAGACATCGACACGCCGGATAAGAACGGAAAGGTCTCGGCGCATATCGCCGTGGTTTACAAGATCGACGAGGGCCAGCAGCAGAAGATCGGAAGCTACGTGATCAACGGGATGAAGAAGATTTCACCGGATGCGGTGCGTGCTTCGCTGAACACGGAGGTGGGGCAGCCCTATTCATCGCTGAACGTGACCGGCGATCGCGACCTGATCCAGAGCTACTACCTGAGCCACGGCTACCAGAACGCGCAGGTGAACGTGGTGCAGAGGGACGATGCCAAGAATCCGCAACTGGTGGACGTGACCATGAATGTCGAGGAAGGCCAGCAGGTCTTCGTCAATAAGGTCCTGGTCTCCGGATTGCACTACACGCGGCCGGCGGTGGTGACGCCACGCGTGACGGTGCGGCCGGGCGAGCCGCTGGATCAATCCGCGCTGCTCGATTCGCAGCGCAAGCTGTACAACCTGGCGCTGTTCAATGAGGTGGACACCGCGGTGCAGAACCCGGCGGCAGACCAGCCGCACAAGAACGTGCTGCTGCTGACCACCGAGGCCAAGCGCTGGGACATCACGTATGGCTTCGGCTTCCAGGCGCAGACGGGGACACCGTACCGCAACACGCCGTCGGCTGCGTATTTGATCCAGCAGGGAATCAATCCGAGCACATTCAGCGGCGGAGCGAATGGACACTTCGGGGTGAGCCCGGACCTGATCTTCGACCTCTCGCGCATCAACCTGTTCGGTACCAACCAATCGCTGACGCTGCGCACCGAATACGGCACGCTGGAGCAGCAGGCGGTGCTGCTCTATCAGTATCCGGACCTGTTCAAGAATCCCAACTTCACCGGGTCGATTTCCGGCGGCTATACCAGCAGCCAGAATGTGACGACGTTTTCCGCATCGTCTCTGTTTGCCACCATGCGCGTGACCCAGCATGTGACCAAGCCGACGACGCTGATCTATTCCTGGTCGTACCGCGAGGTGAAGGTAAACCCGAACAGCATCCAGGTGAGCATTGCGCTGATTCCGCTGCTGTCGCAGCCGGCGCGGGTGGGCGGACCGGGCATCAACTACATCCGGGATACGCGCGACGATGCGCTGGATGCGCATCGCGGCACCTTCAACACGGTATCGCTCTTCCTTTCGGACTCGATCTTCGGATCGCAGGCAAACTTCAGCCGCATCGACATCACGAATTCGTCGTACTACGACATTGGCAAGCGGCACTGGGTCCTGGCACGTGAGACGCGCTATGGGCAGGAGCGGGCCTTCGGCAATGGGAACCAGTTGCTGATTCCGCTGCCGGAGCGGCTGTATGCGGGCGGCGCGACATCGCATCGCGGCTTCGCCATCAACGCAGCCGGGCCGCGCGATCCGGAGACCGGCTACCCGGTGGGCGGCGCCGCAGCGGCGGTGAACACAATCGAAGTGCGCACGCCGTATCCCAACCTGCCGTTGATCGGTAACAATCTCGGTTTCGTGTTCTTCCACGATATGGGCAACGTCTTCAGCCGCTCGCGCGATGTGTGGCCGAGCTTCCACAATTTCCACCAGCCGCATGAGGACAGCTGCCGCACGGTGCCGACGGTGAATACGCTTCCCAATGGCATACTCAACGTACAAGAGGCGTTCCCGACCTGCAGCTTCAACTACTGGTCGCATGATCTCGGACTGGGAGCGCGCTATCGCACGCCGATCGGACCCATCCGCGTGGATCTGAGCTACAACCTCGATCCCCCGTATTTTCCGGAGGTCTATAACTACCAGAGTTCTACATCGAACGTGCCGCAGCCGCAGACCGGGCAGGCGGGCCACTTCAACTTCTTCTTCTCGATAGGGCAGACGTTCTGATGAAGGCGCGGACAAGTGCGGCGTGGGTGATGGCGGTGATGCTGACGGCGATGTGCTGTGCGGCGCAGACGCCCCAGACCGGCACTATTCCACAGACCGGGGCGGTGCCGCCTTCGGGGCAAGGAGCAACTCCGGCGTCCGGATCGCAGGGTATGCCCACCAGTAGAAGGGCGCCGACGACCGAGAATCCTCCGAAGAACAAGCTGGCCCCGGCGAATGGCGGCCTGACATTTCTGCCGGAGCTGAAGCCGACCGACGGCGTGGTGAACCTGGCGGCGCAGAAGAGCGGCGATGCGCAGATTGCCGGCGAGGCCAGCGCGACGGGGGAGAAGCCGATGCTGATGGACAGCGCGGTGGCGGTCATCAACGGCGAGGTGATCCTGGCCAGCGATGTGCTCGAGCAGCAGCGCTTCGCCGTCTTTGAGCCCTTGACCGCGCCGCGTGGCGAGTTCACGCCCATGGAGGCGATGCAGCAGATTGTGAATCGCACTCTGCTGCTGGACCAGATGCAGGAGCAGGAGTTAGCCCCGCCCCCCGCGGATAGCAAGGTGGACGAGCAGATTGCCTACCTGCGCGAACATATCCCGGCGTGCGCGGGGCAGAGCTGCGAGACGGAGGCGGGGTGGCGGCGTTTTCTGGCCGCGCACGGCTTCACCGAGGCGGAGCTGCACACGCGCTGGAAACAGCGGATGCAGATCCTCGACTTCGTCGGCGTGCGTTTCCGCACCGGCATTCGCATCACCCGGCCGGAGATCGAGACCTATTACAAGGAGAAGCTGGTGCCGCAGTTTGAGGCGCGCAAGCTGAAGCCGCCGCCGCTGGCGCAGGTCTCCGATCGCATTGATGAGGTGCTGCTGCAAGAGCACGTCAACGTGCTGCTGAATGATTATCTGCGCAGCCTGAAGGACGCGGGCAGCGTGCAGATCCTCGATCCGCAGTACAACAGCCTGGGGACTCCGTCTCCGTCGTCCGGCACCACTCCCAGCGTCGGCGCCGACGTCCCCCGGCCGGGACGCACGGGAGGGGAGCAGTGAGCACACAGCCGCAACCGACGCCTCCTTCGCGGCCACAGCGGCGTGGCTGGCGGCGCTTTGGATATGTTGTGCTGTTTTGTCTTCTCGGTGTGGTGTTACTGCTCGGGATCGCCTTCTGGTATGTGAACACGCAGTCGTTTGCGGACCACGTGCGGGCGAAGCTGATCGATGTGCTGACCACGGCGACAGGCGGCCGCGTGGAGCTGGCGAGATTTAGCTGGCGTCCGCTGCGGCTGGAGGCGGAGGTGGATGGGCTGACCATCCACGGGCTGGAAGCGCCGGACCAGGTGCCGTACGCGCATGTGGATACGCTGCGCGTGCAGGCGAAGATCATCGATGCCTTCAAAGCGCAGATCGGGCTGCGCTCGCTTGAGGTCGACCACCCCGTGTTTCACCTCATCGTCTATCCCGATGGATCGACCAACCAGCCGGTGCCGAAGAAGAAGAGCGAGAGCAACAAGCCGGTGACGGATACGATCTTCGACCTGCAGGCGAACAGCGCTCAGGTGAACAACGGCGTGCTCCTGCTGAACCAACGCGCGCTGCCGTTCAACGTGGCGGCGAACAATCTCGAGACAAAGGTGACGTATCGGGCGCAGCCGGAGAGCTATCTGGGCACAGTGCATGTGGAGGATCTGACGGCGGAGCGCGGCAAGGCGCCGGCGGTGCATTCCGCGCTCGACCTGAATGTGGAGATGGCGCGCAATGCAGTGAAGCTGGATGGGCTGCATTTTGTGTCGGGTACGTCGAAGCTGGATGCGTCGGGGGCATTGAACGATTTCACGAAGCTGAATTGGCAGATCGGGGCGAACGGCGCGATCGATCTGCGCGAGGTGGCGGCGCTGGCTGGAGTGCAAGGATTGGAGCGCGGCGTCGCGGGACTGCAGATTCAGGGACAAGGGAGCGGCGTCAAAGCCTTTGACGTGACCGGCAATGTGCAGTTGAAGGACGGAACCTATCGCCAGTCCTATCTGCTGTTGAGCGGCATCAACGCGACCACCTCGCTGCATGCGACACAGGATGCGGTGACGCTGCCAAATGTGAAGGTGCGGCTGCGGCAGGGCGGCGGCGCGGATGCCAGCGCGAAGCTGGTGAACTATCTAACGCCGGCGCCGACTGTGCAGCCGGCAGCAGCGGTGACCTCGTCCAAAAAACCTGCGCCGAAGACTGTCTCGCCACAACAGGAGGCTTCGATCCATGCGCGAATCTTCGGCATCCGGCCGGAGATGGTCTTCGAGATCATCGCGGTGCCGAAGTACGAGAATCTGGGTTTCGATACGCAAGCCGATGGCACGGCGGATGTGCGCTGGAAGGGATCGGCCAATGACCTGGTGGCGAGCGCGAATGTGACGGTGGCGCCGCCGCGTCCGCCGACCCCGAACGAAATTCCGGTGACGGGCGCGATTGACGCAAGTTTTATGATGCGCGGCGGCAGGCTGGACGCCCGGCACATCGAGATGCACACGCCGGCCTCGAATGTGAATGTGACCGGCAGGGCGGCATTCATCCCGATGACCGGCGCGAGCTCGTTGAATGTCGATTTGACGACGCACAACCTGAATGAGTTCGATCGCGCGCTGATCGCATTCGGGGTGAAGGCGAATGGCAAGAAGGGCGTCGCGGCCCTTCCGGTGCAGCTACATGGGCAGGCCGGCTTCCAGGGAACGGTGACCGGCTCGCTGCTGAATCCGGATGTGAAGGGACACGCGAGCGCGAAGGATTTCGCCACCGTGATTGAAACAGCAGCGGCGACACATCCTCCACCCCAGCCGACGACGCCCGTCAGCGCCGAGCCGCCGCATCCGCCGCCACCCTCTCAAGGCACCCGGCAGACGGTGCAGTGGGACGATCTGGAGCTGGATGCGGAGTATAGCCCGGCGCTGATCTCGGTTTCGAATCTCTCGCTGACGCGCGGCAAGACGGCGATCCATGGCTCGGCCCAATTGCATGCGGCCCACGGACGCCGCGGGAAGCTGCTCTACAACAACAGCTCCATGCTGAATGCGGACGCGCACATCACCGATGCGAGCGTGACCGACCTGCTGTCGATTGCCGGGGAGAGCCTGCCGGTGACCGGCACGCTGAATCTGCAAGCACATGTCGGCGGCGCGCTGCATGCGCTCAGCGGCGGCGGGCATCTTTCGGTGGCGGGTGGGCAGATCTATGGCGAGGACTACAAGAGCCTGACCACCGACCTGAAATTTGCGGGCGAGTCGGCCGGGGTGACGAACCTGGTCTTTGTGCAGGATGGCGGACGCATCACCGGGGACGGCGACTACAACATTCAGGCGAAGAGCTTCCGCGGCGATGCGCAGGGGACGGGCTTCGACCTTTCGCATATCCAGCGGCTGCAGCGGGGCAAGACGCAAATGGGAGGTGCACTGAGCTTTGACCTGCACGCCTCCGGCACGACCGCTGCGCCGCAGGTGAACGGCAAGCTGGCGCTGGCGAATCTGACGTTGAACGGACAGGCGGCCGGAAAGGTGAATGCCAATGTGCAGACGACCGGCCATACGCTCCACCTGAACGCGAATGCCACTCTGGCCCAGGCACAGTTCCAGGCGGCGGGCCAGGTGCAGTTGACCGACAACTATCCGGTCGATGCGAAGCTGACGTTCTCGCAGCTCGATTTCGCGCCGGTGTTCACGCTGCTCAACGTGAGCGGAGTGAAGGGGAACTCGCAACTGGCCGGGGTAGTGCATGTCTCCGGGCCGGCGAAGACGCCCAAGCAATTGGACGGCACGGCGCAGATCGATCAGTTCAAGGTGACGCTGCAGGGGATGCCGCTGACCAGCAAGGGGCCGATCCGGGCCTCGCTGAACAATGGCGTGGTGAAGCTGAACCAGTTGGAGATCGATGCCGAAGACACCAACCTGGTGGCGGGTGGCACGGCCGATCTGCTGGGCGATGGCGGGATGGATGTGCAGGCCCACGGCGCGATCAACGCGAAGCTGGCGCAGAGCTTCAGCACCGAGATTACGTCCACCGGCCATGTCGATTTCAATCTGACGGCGCAGGGCGCACTGAAGAAGCCGGACCTGGAAGGCACCTTCAATTTCAACAATGTGAGCCTGGCCTACCAGCAGATACCGAACGGCATCAGTCATCTGAACGGGTCGATGGTCTTCAACCAGGACCGGCTGGAGCTACGCAACCTGCAGGGCACGACGGGCGGCGGGACGGTGACGCTGGGCGGATTCCTGATCTACCAGCAGGGCGTCTATGGCGACCTCACGGTGGCGCTGAAAAATACGCGCTTCCGCTATGCGGGGCTGAGCAGCTCCGCCGATGCGAAGCTGCGGCTGCAGGGCACGCAGAACTCGATGCTGCTGAGCGGCAACATCCAGATCACGCGCTTCCTGGTGGGGCCGAATGTGGATTTTGCCGCGTTGACCGGCGGGGCAGGCGCGGTGTCGCCGCCACCCGATCCGAACGCCTTTGGCAATAAGGTACGGCTGGACGTACATATCACCTCTGCGCCGCAGATGGATTTTCAGAACTCCTTTGCGCAGATTGCCGGCAGCGTGAACCTGCGCATCCGCGGCACGGTGGCCCAGCCGGCTGTGCTGGGGCGCATCAACGTCACGGACGGCAAGGCGACTTACAACGGGACAACCTATCAGCTACAGCACGGAGACATCTACTTTACGAACCCGGTGAAGATTGAGCCGATGATCGACATGGATGTGACGACGCGGATCGAGGAGTACGACGTGACCATCGGGTTGCACGGGACATCCAGCAAGCTGACGCCGACTTTTCGCTCCGAGCCGCCGCTGCCGGAGGCGGACGTGATCTCGCTGCTGGCGCAGGGCCGCACGCAGGAAGAGCAGTCGATTTACAGCACTCAGCAGCAGGCTGCGGGGGTGAACGGCACCGCCAACGCGGTGCTGAGCGGTGCGCTGAACGCCACGGTGAGCAGCCGGATTCAGAAGCTGTTTGGGGTGGGCAGCGTGAAGATCGATCCGACCTATACCGGGTCACTGGGGCAGTCCAGCGCGCGCATAACGGTGACGCAGAACATCGGCCAGCAGGTGCTGCTGACCTATGCCACCAGCGTGAACTCGACTACCCAGCAGTTGATCCAGGCGCAGGTGAACCTGTCGCCGACCTTTTCCTTGACCGCGGTACGCGACGAAGCTGATGTCTTCAGCCTGATTTTGAAGGTGCACAAACGCTATAGGTGACGGAGCATTGTTTTCTGCGTCTTACAAATGCGAACGGGGAGTGATAGGCTTCGGCTCTCTGGTTATCGAGAAATTCAGAAAATTGAGTCAGGCGCACCCACGCGCTGCAAGGAGAACGACGATGCGCATTCTGCGAACCATGGTTGCCGCCGCACTGCTGGCTGCTCCGATTGTTGCCTATACGTTGCCGGCGGCGGCATTTGCTCCGGTTGAGGATTCGACCAAGAACGATGCACAGATTTTGAAGGATGCTCAAAAGAAGCTGAAGAACAAGCGGTTCAGCGGGGTGCAGGTCTCCGTGCAGAGCGGCATTGCGACGCTGAGCGGTTCGGTGAAGCTTTACGCCGATAAGCAGGATGCGGAGAAGGGCGTCGGCAAGGTGAAGAACGTGGTGTCGGTGGTGAACGACATCCAGGTGCAGGCGGGCGAGACCACCGACCAGCAACTGGCCGACAGGATCGGCAAGCAACTGGCATATGACCGCGTGGGCTACGGGAATGCTTTCAATGCGATCACGGTATCGGTGGACAATGGTGTCGTCACGCTGGGCGGTCATGCGCTGGGGCCGGTGGCGAAGGAGTCTGCGCTGAACCTGGCGAAACGGACGCCGGGAGTCCAAAACGTGATCGACAAAATCCAGGTGGACCCGCTCTCGCCCATGGATGACCAGCTTCGCGTGCGGGTGGCGCGGACGGTCTATGGCTATCCATCGCTAAACAAGTACGCGATCAACCCGGCCAACCCGATCCGCATTACGGTGATCAACGGGCACGTCATTCTGTCGGGGGTGGTGGACAACCAGTCGGACAAGGACGTTGCGGGTATCCAGGCGAACACGGTGCCGGGTGTCTTCAGCGTGACCAACAACCTACAGGTGGCTGGTCAGCCGGAAGAGAAGCGTCAGTAGCGCTTGTCCAGCAGTGAAATGCAGGTCGCTCGCTGCGCAGGATGACACGTCTCAGGCAGGCTAGAAACAATGTGCGCCGCTTCACCCGTTAGACTCAATACGGGAGAAGCGGCGCATGGCATTTCTAAGAACATTTTTCCTGTATGAATAAACGGTCCAGTGACGGTTCTGGTGGCCTTTCGTTAAGGAAAGGCCACGTCGAGGATCACTCCGCGTCGCAGTGGGGCAGGAAAAATGTTCTGCGGAGTCTGGGCACCACGCTGGAGATGATCAAGTGGGAGCACTCGGTCTTCGCGCTGCCCTTTGCGCTGACCGGCGCGGTGCTGGCGGCGAATGGCTGGCCGCACGCCATGCAGCTTTTCTGGATCATCGTCTGCATGGTGACGGCGCGGTCGGCGGCGATGGCCTTCAATCGCTGGGCCGATGCCGATCTGGACGCGGCCAATCCGCGCACCGCATCGCGTGCGATTCCGGCGGGGCTGCTCTCGCGCGGCTTTGTCGGCGCATTCACCGTAGCGATGGCGCTGCTGTTTGTCTTCGGCGCGTCGCGGCTGAACCGGCTCACGCTGCTGCTCTCGCCCCTCGCGTTGCTGGTGCTGCTGGGCTACTCGTACATGAAGCGGATCACGCGCTGGTCGCACCTGGTGCTGGGGCTCGCGCTGGGCATTGCGCCGGCGGCGGCGTGGATTGCGATTCGCGGCGGCCTGGACCCGCGCATCCTGGTGCTGAGCGCCGCGGTGCTGTTCTGGGTGGCGGGCTTCGATGTGCTCTATGCCTGTCAGGACGTGGAGCACGATCGCGGCGCCGGGCTGCGCAGCATCCCGCAGGCGCTGGGGGTGCACAGGGCATTCGGCATAGCGCGCGCGATGCACGGCGCGATGCTGCTGCTGCTGGTGTGGCTGCTGCACCTCTTCCACCTGGGAGCGATTGCGTGGTGGGGGCTGGTAGTGGTGATGGGGCTGCTGTTCTATGAGCACTCCATCGTGTCGCCGCGCGACATGCGGCGCCTGAATGCCGCGTTCTTTACGCTGAACGGGATCATCTCGGTGCTGTTCTTTTGCTTTGTCGCGGCCGCAGTGACGTTGCAGCATTGAAGGCGGAATAAACGAAAAGCCCGCGCCAGGGCGCAGGCTTTTCGTGGAATACAGCGGAGCGGTTTAGGAGTGAGTCCCGTGTTTCGCGTGCTCCCGATCCTTGAAGTCGTCGATCTTGGCGTTCGCCTTCTTCTTCATCTCGGCGACTTTGTCGGTCAAGTGTTCGCGATTTGCATTGGCTGAGTCTTCGGCTTCGGCCGCTTGGCGATCGTGCGCGGTGCGTGCGGCATCCTTCGCGTTGCCCCACGTCTCCTTTGCCGCGCCCTTTACCTGGTCGGCTACGCCCTGATTGGCGAGCTTCTGGTTCCCGACTGCCTCGCCTACCTTCTCTTTTGCCTTGCCGATACCTTGATCGAATTTTCCTGATACTCGGTCCTTGTCCATGTTTACCTCCTCGACTTTCCTACGTGATTGCGCGCACGACACGCGCCTGTGCCTCGCATGCCGTGCGCTTAAACGCCGTAGCTAGACGGCCGTTCGACGGCCGCCGACGAGCTGCAGAATGAGCACCACCAACGCGATCAGAAGCAGAATATGGATATACGCTCCCAGCACATGGAAGCCTATGAAGCCCAGCAGCCACAGCACCAGCAATACAACGAAGATTGTCCAGAGCATCTGTCTCTATCTCCCCGCAAATATGCGTGCTTCCGGTATGGTATGGTGCGCTTGACGAGGCATGAGTTGCCGTATCTGCACAAATAAGTCCAGGTTTGAAAAATCATGAAGATAGCTATTCAGGGCGAGCTAGGCTCGTTCAGCCATCAAGCCGCGCTTCGTACGATACCGAACGCCACCGTCGTTCCCTGCGTTCTCTCCGCGGATGCATTCGACCGGTTGCACAAGGGCAAAGTGGACGCGATCATGATCCCGATCGAAAACACTCTCGCCGGATCGGTCGTCGAACACTACGATCTGCTGCGCGAGCACGCGGTGTTCATCGAAGGCGAAACGGTGATCCGCATCGAGCATCACGTGATTGGAATCTCGGGCAGCCATATCGAGCAAGTGCAGCGCATCTATTCTCATCCGGTGGCATTGGCGCAGTGCCGCAGCTTTTTTGCTCAGCATCTCGGCATCGAGCCCATTGCGTTCTATGACACGGCCGGCGCCGTGAAGCAGATTGTCGGGCTGCGCGATCGTCACTCCGCGGCTATTGCGGGCATACAGGCCGCCGATATCTACGGCGGAAGGGTGCTGGTCGAGGGAGTGGAAGACGATGCCGCCAACTTCACTCGTTTTCTGCTGGTCTGCGCAGGGGTCGCGCCCAGCCATCCCGAGGGAGTGCACAAGCTGAGCCTGTGCTGCCAAGTACCTCATCGTCCGGGGGGGCTGGCTGCGTTGCTGGCCGAGATCGCGGCCGCCAAGGGCAACGTGACGAAGGTGCAGTCCCGCCCGGTCCATGGGCGGCCCTGGCACTACCACTTTTTCTTCGACGCGCTGATGCCGGATGCCGGGGCGACGGAGCGGCTGCTGGAGCGGCTGACCGGCCTGGCTGCCCCCTGTAAGGTGCTGGGGCGATTTCCGGCGGCGCCGGAGTTTGCCTGAGAGGACAGGCGAAGGGCAGGGCAGAGGGCGGTGTGGCCGTTCGTAACGCACCGATGTGCGGCCAGAATCCAGAAAAAGGTACGACACCGGCCAATTTCGCCGATAGACTTTGGGGCGGCGTGGCAGGACTGGGAGGGGCATTGCATCCTACCGGTAGGGCTCTGACGGTCACGTCCGCCCGGTATTACCGATTCCTGCGACCTTTGGAAACCTGATGCGTCCAATGTACACATACCTGATATAAGGACACTCATGGCAAGCGACTTCCTCAGTATTATTGAACCCGCCCATCGCAATCAGCAGGACCAAGGCGGCGAATCCGCAGCGGGCGGCCGGGTTCTGCCAGTTTTGCCGGTGCGGGACACCGTGCTGTTTCCCCATGCCGTGCTGCCGCTGACGGTGGGCCGGGAGAGCTCGATTCAGCTCATCCAGTCGCTCGGCGACGAAAAGACCGTGGTGGTGGTGGCGCAGCGTGACGCGCGCGTCGACGCCCCTCAGCCCAGCGACCTGCACTCGGTCGGCACACTGGCGACCGTACACAAAGTAGTAAAGATGCCCAATCAGAGCCTGTTTGTCTTCACCGAAGGCACACAGCGCGTGAAGCTGGGCGAGTTCAATCAGTTCGAGCCGTTCATGACCGCCTCGGTGGAGCCGGTGCCGGAGATCGCCCCGCCCAAAGGCGCCGAGATCGAGGCGCTGCATCGCAACGTGACCTCGCAGTTCCAACAGATCGTGACCTCCTCGCCGACCTTGTCGGATGAGCTGCAGACCATCGCGCTGAACATTGAAGATCCGGGCCGGCTGGTGGACTTCATCGCGTCCTCCCTCCCGTTTTTGCCGACAACGGAGAGGCAGGAGCTGCTGGAGACCCCGGACGTGGCGGCCCGCATGGAGCGAATCAACAAGCACCTGGCGAAGGAGCTTGAGGTCCAGCAACTGCGCAACAAGATCCAGTCCGAGGTCCAGGACCAGGTGCAGCAGTCGCAGCGCGATTACTACCTGCGCGAGCAGATGAAGGCCATCCAGAAGGAACTCGGCGAGATGGACGAGGGCCAGAAGGATATCCAGGAGCTGCGCGACAAGATCGAAGCCGCGGGCATGCCAGAGGATGTGAAGAAAGAAGCGACCAAGGAGCTGAACCGGCTCTCGCGCATGTCGCCGATGGCCGCGGACTACTCGCTGACCCGCAACTACATCGAGTGGCTGGCGGTGCTGCCGTGGACCAAGAGCTCGGGCGGCGAAGTCGATATCGCGAAGGCGAAGGAGATCCTGGACGAGGACCACTACGACCTGAAGAAGGTGAAGGATCGCATCCTGGACTACCTGAGCGTGCGCCGGCTGAAGCCGGACATGAAGGGGCCGATCCTGTGCTTCGTCGGACCTCCAGGCGTGGGCAAGACCTCGCTGGGCCGCTCGATTGCGCGTGCCCTGGGACGCAAGTTCCAGCGCATCTCGCTCGGCGGCATGCACGACGAGGCGGAGATCCGCGGACACCGTCGCACCTACATCGGCGCGCTGCCGGGGCAGATCATGCAGGCGCTGCGCAGGGCTGAGACGAATGATCCCGTCTTCATGCTGGACGAGATCGACAAGCTGGGCCGCGACTTCCGCGGCGATCCGGCCTCGGCGCTGCTCGAAACCCTGGACCCGGAGCAGAACAACACGTTCCGCGACAACTACCTCGACGTGCCGTTCGACCTGTCGAAGGTGCTGTTCATCTGCACCGCGAACATGCTCGATCCGATTCCTGAGCCGCTGCTGGACCGCATGGAGCTGATCGATCTGTCTGGTTACACCGAAGAGGAGAAGGTGCACATCGCATTCCGCTACCTGATCCCGCGGCAGATCAAGGAGAACGGCATTCAGCCGGTCGGTGATGGTAGCCCCGGCGGTGATGCTGGCTCCGGCGTTGACGGCGGCGCGCGGATCGAGTTTCCCGAGGACAGCGTGCGCTTCATCGTGCGGCACTACACGCGCGAGGCGGGCGTTCGCAAGCTGGAGCAACTGATTGGCACGGTCTGCCGCAAGCAGGCGCGCCGCATCGCGGAAGGCAAGACGGAGACGCTGGTGGTCGATCGCGAGATCATCCACGAGTTTCTGGGCGGCATCAAGGTGCGGGTGGACACGGAGATCGCCGAGCGGACCAAGCGCTCTGGTGTCTCGGTCGGACTCGCGTGGACGCCCGCGGGCGGCGATGTGCTGTTCATCGAAGCCAACCGCATGAAGGGCAAGGGAGGCTTCACCATGACCGGGCAGCTGGGCGATGTCATGCGCGAGTCGATGCAGGCAGCACTGAGCTGGGTGCGGTCGAATGCGGCTGCACTGGGCCTGAATGAGGACTTCACCTCAGAGCAGGACCTTCACATCCACGTGCCGGCCGGCGCGATTCCGAAGGACGGACCTTCTGCGGGTGTGGCGATGGCGACCGCGATCGTCTCGCTGATGACCGATACGCCGATTCATCCGCTCACTGCGATGACCGGTGAGATCACGCTCAGCGGCAATGTGCTGCCGGTGGGCGGCATCAAGGAGAAGTTCCTTGCGGCCAAGCGCGCGGGCGTGCTCGATGTGATCCTGCCGGCGGAGAATCGGCAGAACGTGGAAGAGGACCTGACGCCGGACCAGATTGATGGCGTGAGGATCCACTACGCGAAGACCATCGACGATGTGCTGGCGGTGGCGCTGCCGGCGTCGAGCAGTGAAGCGGCGCACGATAGCGAGCTGCGGGAGCAGGTGATCGAGCATGCTTCGGCTTGATTCGCTGGATCGAAAGCAGAAAGAAGGCCTCACTTCTCCAGTGGGGCCGTTTTATTGCTGCATGGCTCGTCCAGTTAGGGTGTTGCGTGCAGGGTGACGATCTCCGCTACTCCCAAGACGACTGCGTAGGTAGCGAACAGGAGCGCACCGTACCTTCCTCCCGAGGTGGCGTGCAGCTTCGGCAGAAACGTGGCCATACTGGAGAGAGCCGCGGCTTCGCCAATCATTCCGGGGATCGCTAACAGAAGCATTGCCGAAGACCAATGTGCAGGAGGAACGTGTCGCCAACGAAGTATGGCGATGCAGAGAAGCGCAGAGATGGCTGGCGAGAGGACGAAGGCGAACCATGATTCGCGTAGTACATCGTTCCAGCGATCCAGATGACCAGACCGATGGTGAGCAGGAGTATGACGTCATGTGCTTTCATCGATGCCCCATCCGGCGATATGATGTACCATGTGGTACATAAAACAGAATGTACCACATGGTACATCAAATGCAAGAGAAAACAAGACCCGATCAGCAATACCTTCTCGGAAAGTGCCTCGCCGCATTCGTGAAAGCGGGGACCATCGACCTGAGCCTCGACCAGTTGGCCAAGAGCGTCGGCATCAGCAAACGCATGCTGGTGCATTACTTCGGAGGCCGCGAAAATATAGAAGAGGGAGCGATGGCGCTTCTTGAGGAGAGATTGCGGGCTCAGTTCTCGCCCGAATCTTTTCCTGCTGGCACTTCGCCGAAGGCCGTGTTGGCGGCACTCTGGAAGCAAACGACAGCGCCGCGGTCGCGTGGTGTCTTGTTGCTTGTGATGGATGTATCGCGACGCGCCTGGAATGGCTCAGCGAGAGCGAAGGCCTTCTACGCCGAACAACAGCGCTTATGGGTGCAGCTGCTCTTGAAAATCCTGCCGGATGAATCCAGGGTGGAGGAGGTGCTGCAACTCTTTCAAGGGGCGGTGCTCGCCTATCTGATTACCGGCAACCCGGAACCTGGCAGGCATTCGCTGGCCCGGCTCTTCATGAGCAAGCGCGAGCCTTCCGGCACAGGAAGAACGGGGAAGAGGGTCTGACGCCGGAACAGTAAGTAGATCAACTACGAACGACAAAGGCCCCACCGGATGGTGAGGCCTTTAGTCGCTGTCAGCCGTTTGGGCTGAACTGTTGGTTGGCGCAATGGGGCGTCGGGCATCGGCTTCATGCCCGAGCACACACCTACCTCACGCGTGCAACCAAAATCTGTCATTCGCGTGGATCAATTGGTTGTAGCGGTCCCACTCGCGATAGTAGTTGCGAATGATCCGCTGAATGATCCCGCGATCGCGCGAAGGCTCCTCTGCAGAGTCTCGCAGACTACGAATATGGCTCTGAATGGCTGTCTGGCGATGGCGCCAAAGTCGCTTGGCATCTCGCGCTGTCATTGGATCACCTCACTTCCTTCTTAGCCCTTAGTATTGTGGCCCTATTGTTTAGGATGCGGGTCGCATGCGCGGTTTTGCCATGTCATCCGGGGACTGGGCCAGGGGATCGTGGCCGAGATAAATTTGCTTTCCACAGCACAGGCGAGGCAACCTCTGCGCCACGAGGTCTTGGGGCCGCTGGCCGCCGTTCGCAAGTGCTGGTGCGATCTACCACGGCTTTCTGCTACGCTTCCGTCAGCGTCAGGGACGCATCCGTCCGCGGAAAGGGTAGAAGCCCACCCGAGCAGCTCTTCCATTCGCGAACCTTCTTTCAGCCCGGCGTGCGGACATCGGGCGTGTCGATGAAAGGAGGCCGCTTTGTCGACCCATTCGCCTGACGCACCCCGTCTGCTTCCCGCAAAACCCAATCTTCGTCATTTGAAAGACCAGGCCAGAGATCTGTTGCGGGCCGGGGACGCCGAGTCCGTCGCGGCTGCACAGTTCCAGATCGCGCGCCGGTACGGTTTTGCGAGCTGGCCCAAGCTCAAATTTCACGTAGCGTCCTTGCACGAAGTGGGCGAGCTGAAACAAGCGATCGACACGAACGACCTCGAGTGGGTGAAGGCGCTGATGCGCCGGAATCCCCAGCTGCACCGCGCTCCGCTGGGCTATGGCAAGAATGGCCCGCTGACCTGGGTGGCCGAGTGCCGCGTTTCCTGGGAGCCGCCGACCGAAGCGCGGCTGGCCATCGCGCGGTGGATGATCGAAAACGGATCAGACATCCACCAGGGCGGCGATGGTCCGCTAATGCGCGCGGCGCTGGTCGGCTATCGGGTTCCGATGATGGAGCTGCTGGTCGCTTATGGCGCGGATGTGAACGCAGAGTGGGCGGGGCGATTCCCCATCCTCTTTGCGCCATGCGAAACAGTCGAGCCGATTCCGCTGCAATGGTTGCTGGATCATGGCGCGGATCCGAACTGCGCCCGAGCCGGGCGGAATCAGCCGGGTACGGCTCTCGATATGGTGATCGGCACCTACTCGCGCTCACCGCAACTGAGCGAGTGCATTGACATTCTTCTCCGTGCAGGAGGAACAACGCGGTGGAATCTGCCGCCGCTGCTCGATCTGCTGCGGAACCGGCTGGACAGCCTGTCGGCGCAAGTGGAGAGCGATCCGGAGCTGCTCGGTCGCCGATTCGCAGAACTGGATTTCGGCGCGACCGCCGCGCGGCGCCTGACCCTGCGCGGTGCGACGCTGCTCCACATCGCTGCGGAGTATGGAAATCTTCAAGCGGCCACGATGCTGCTCGACCGTGGAGCGGATGTCAATGCGCGTGCCGATGTGGATGCGCACGGAGTCGGCGGACAGACACCGATCTTTCATGCGGCGACGCAGCATTTCGATTTCGGCCTGCCGATGGTTGAATTGCTGCTCGAGCGGGGAGCAGATCTCAGCGTCCGGGCGAAGCTGCCTGGCCACTACGAACGCCCGGACGAGTGGGTGGAGTGCACTCCTGTGGAGTATGCGGAGCTCTTCCCAGGAAGCCAAACCAAGGGAAACGAAACCAAGGGAAGCGGAACCAAGACGGTGACGATTTTGCGTCAAGCGGCTGCAGGCGGTTGAGTCTTAGTTGCCAGACACCGATAGCGTCTACCTGGCCTTTGGGTAGCTATGGAGTTGTGGACCGATGAGGTTGGAGTACTTGTAGTTGTCGTGGCGGTCGGCGTCGATGGTCCAGAACATGGCACCGATCATGGCTGGATAGCCGGAGGGCTGGCGCAGTTTGTAATTTGTTTCGGCGGAAGTTTTGCCGGTGATGATGTAGTCCATCGCCTGACTGACGACATCCAGCGTGTTGTAGCCGGTGAGGAAGCCGACGGCGACCTTGTTGGCCTGCAGAGGCGGGAAGAAATGCGCCGGATCGCCACCTACATTGAAGCCATGCAGAAGCAGTTCGGTCATGGCGGCGTGGTAGTCCACCGAGCTTGATTGATAGATCTCGCCATCAAGGCCCTGAAGCGGCGGCGTGTTGTAGTCCTGCGCGTCGACGAAGGAGAGGATATCGCGCAGCGCGTAGGCGATGG